>UQNU01000054.1 GCA_900542555.1 uncultured Collinsella sp. | reverse complement strand
CGCGATTCGGTCGCACGGAGAGCATTTCCCAGTTGACAAAACTATAGGAACACCCTCAGCTCGGACAGGTCGCGCGCATCGAGCGAGTGGGAGTCGTCCCAAATGCGACGCACGACGATGGACATGATGATGACGGCAAAGATGGCGTCGGTGGCGATACCGATCTCGATGATCTCGGGAGCGGTGGGGGCCAAAAGCGCGAGCGTCACATGGCTGCCGTTTTCCATAAGGCAGTATCCAAAGATCTGCTTCATGATGTTGCGCTGCGAAATGATGCAGGTGAGGCCCACAAAGAAGTGAGCGAAGCTAATAGCGAGCGCAGGCGTTGCGACCTCGGCCGTGGGCAGGCTGATCTGCGTCACGACGGCAAAGCAAATCGCGACCTCGACGGCGATGATGCAAATGGCCCACGCGGGCTTAAGGCCGGCCTTGAGCGATGCGTCGCTCGGCTCACCCATCTTCTTGTATGCGCGGTTGAGGATATAAGGGACCAGGACGACCTTAGTGATAAAGGCAGATCCAGCCCACATAAGCAGCTCCTGCGCACCGGTGGTGACACCGAGCGTGGCGAGAAGCCCCACGAGCACCAGCGACTGCACCGCATACCAGTGGATGGAATGTTTGATGTTCTTGGAGACAACCACCATGGTGGACGTGACGATCAGAAGGCCGCCAAGGATGTTGACGATCGAATAACCCATGTCGTTCTACCTCCTAACCGATCCAGCTGGCCGAAAGCGGGCCGCTGACGATGACCATGATGATGAGCACGATGAACACGAACGCCATCGCGCGGGGAAGCGGGGCTCCCGCAGCGACCTCTTCGCTCGGCTCGCCGGGCAGGCAATAGCCCATCCACTTGAGGAACCAGGCGAAGGTGGCGACGGTCTCGGCGACCATGATGCACACGAGCACCAGGATCGCGACGTTGCCGGCACCCACAGAGAAGCCGCCGGCGATGATCTGGAACTTCGAGAAGAACGTGTTCATGGGCGGCACGCCGGCAATGGCGAGCGCCGCGACACCGAAGCCCACGCCCGAGATCGGGTACTTCTTTACGATGCCGCGAAGCTTGGGCAGCATACGCGTGCCGAGCGTAAAGGAGAACGAACCGGCGATCAGGAAGAACAGCGTCTTGGCGAAAGCGTGGTTAAAGATGTGGCACACGGCGCCATCAAAGGCCAGCTGGCTGCCAAAGACCGAAAGGCCCAGACCAAAGAACACATAGGAGAGCTGGGCGATCGTGGAGAAGGCCAGCAGGCGCTTCATGTCCTTTTGCGGCAGGTACATAAGGAAACCAAAGAGCATGGTGACCATGGCGTCGATAATGGCGACCCAGCCCACGATCTCGGGAATCTCACCGGCAGAGACGAGTGCACGCGCGAACACGCACACGCCGACCTTGACCATCGAGGCGCCATGCAGGTAGGCCGAAACAGGCGTCGGGGCCTCCATGGCCGAAGGCAGCCACATGTACATGGGGACCTGCGCGGACTTGGCCCAAGCGGCAAAGAGCACCAGCAGAAGGACGATAGCCTTGAGCTTGGCGTCGAGGCCGGCAATCGCGGTAATGGCGAAGGTACCGGTATGGGCAAACACGATGGCGGCACCCAGATACAGGCCGAGCGCACCGATATGCGTAATGATCAGAGCCTTCATGCCGGCCTTCTTGGCCGTAGGCGTCATGTAGTAGCTAATGAGGCCCCAAGAGCACGCACCCGTGATCTCAAAGAACACGAGCTGGCCCAAAAGGGTCGAGCTGTACACGAGACCGGCCATGGCGCCGATGAAGGTCGCGAGGTACGCGTAGAAGCGACGACGCGGTGCGTCGGGATGCTCACGGTTATTCTCGCTCATATAGGGAATCGAATAGATCACGACAAGCAGGCCGATACCCACAAAGGCGGGCGCGAGCAGCGTGCTCATGCGATCGAAGGTGAATCCCATGACGAGGGTCTGCCCAAACGAGATCAGGGGGACCTGCGTGTCGGGCATGCCGGCGCCAGCGAAATTCGCGGCGAGGGCGATGGTGCAGACCGTCGAGACGGCGGCACCCAAAACGCTGAACCACTTGGCGTACGGACGGGGGAACAGGGCGACGAGCACCGAGGCCACCATCGGGGCCGCGATAGCGACCAAGCCGAGAAGGGACAGACTGACTGCAAATGACATTGTTTCTCCCTTCTCCTACACGCCGACGACCACGAAGACAAACGCCAGAACGGCGATGCCCACGACGGCCCAGGTCTGATTGCCAAGCACCTTAAAACGCGAGCGCGAGCAGGAGTTCTCGATCACGCCGCATACGACAAAATCGATCAGGCACTTCACCAGGAAGATGACTGCACCCAGAACAGCGGCGGCGCCCACGGTCGCGGGCTCGCCCCAGGGGACGAAGATCGCGCAGAACCAGGCGACGACCAGGACCTGCTTCATGGACATGGCGAGCTTGGCCATCGCAAGCGACGGGCCGGAAAGCTCGGCGAGCGGGCCCTCCTGAAGCTCCTGCTCGGCCTCGGCCTGATCAAACGGCAGCTTGCCGAGTTCCATGTAGCAGGCAATCGCAAAGGCGATGCCGGCGAGGATTACGGCGACCGGCGCGTCGATGGCGCCCGTCATGATGTGCTGACCCATGGTGGCGATGTCGGTGGAACCGCACACCAGGGCGGCGGCAAACAGCGCCAGCAGCATGGACGGCTCGATGAGCACGCTCATGAGCAGCTCGCGGACGCCGCCGATACCGGCGTAGCCGTTGGACGAATCCACGCCGCAGAGGGCGAAGAAGAAGCGGGCGAGCGCCAGGCTGTACATGATGGTGATGGCGTCACCAAAGACCGGGATGGGGCTTTGCGCCGTAAAGAGCGGCAGGCCCATCGCGAGCATAAAGGCGACGGCGAAGAACAGCGGCCGCATAATGCGCAGCGCAAAGCTCGCGTCCTCGCTCTGGGACTCGGGGCGCGCAAAGAGCTTGGCCAGGTCGCGATAGTCCTGCATGATGCTGGGGCCGCGACGGTTGTGCATCTTGGCGCGGATCACGCGGCCGAGACCGGAGAAGAACGGCGCGACGGCCATAACGACCACGCCCTGCAGAACGGCAAGTACGATGTTGTTCATGCTCTCTCCTCCTTAACCCATTTGCACGGCGAGCACGAGGAACACCACGAGTGCCGCGACGATGTAGCAGATATAGATGCTGTAGTTGCCGCCCTCGAGCTTAGTCGCGAGGTCGGCGAGCTTCTCGACACCCTTATGCGGGGCATCGACGAGAACCTTGTCGGGTACGGGCTCCACAGCCTCGGCCACACCGGTGAGCTTCTGGAAGAAGTGCGCGATGGACCAGCAGACGGCCGTGCAGCGGTCGCGCAGCGTGTAGAGCGGCTGCATAAACCAGGACACCTCGGAGGCAAAGGTCGTGGCCACGACGGGCATATGCTCGTTGGGAGCATAGCCGCATGCCCACGGCTGGGACTTCTGCACCTTGCCGACGGTCTTGAGCTTGCGATAACCGCAGGCAAGGCCGACGAGCACCACGAGCGCAATGGCGATCGCGGGCGTGGAGGTGGCAGCGCCGGAGTACTGGTTCATGAGCTCCATGCCCTCGGCGGCAAACACGCCACCGTACGGATGCAGCACGGACGCGGCGACATCGACCAGCACGGGCGCGATCACGGGAGCGCCAATGCCCAGCACGACGCAGATGGCCGCGAGCAGGCCCTGCGCAAACACCATGGGGGCGGGAACCTCCTTGGCATTGGCCGCGGCCTCGGAGCGGGGCGCGGAGGCAAAGGAGACGCCATAGGCCTTGACGAAGCACGTGACAGCCAGCGCGCCGGTAATGGCAAGCGCGACGGCAGCGAACACGGCCACGATCATGACGGCCTTGTCGCCCTGCATGGCGGCATTAAACAGCGACTGGTAGGTAAACCACTCGGAAACAAAGCCGTTAAAGGGCGGGATGGCCGAGATGGCAAGCGCGCCAATAAGGAAGCAGATGGCCGTTGCCGGCATACGACGGAACAGGCCGCCCATCTTCTCCATATTGCGCGTACCCGTGGAGTACAGCAGCGCACCGGCGCCCAAGAACAGCTCGCCCTTAAACATCGCGTGGTTAAACGTGTGGTAGAGGGCGGCCATCAGAGCCAGGATGGCGATATCGACCGAGTTGAGCGCCATGGCGGCCATGGAGGCACCGACGCCGAGCAGAATGATGCCGATGTTCTCGACGGAGTGATAGGCCAGCAGGCGCTTGATGTCATGCTCCTGCAGGGCGAAGGCCACGCCGAGAACCGACGAGATCGCACCGAAGACCATGACCATAAGGCCCCACCAGACCTGAACGCCCGAGGCGGAGAGCAGGTCGAAACCAACCTTGAGGATGCCGAAGATACCGATCTTGATCATGCCGCCGGACATGAGGGCCGACACGTTGGACGGCGCCTCGGGATGTGCCTTGGGCAGCCAGCCGTGCAGCGGGATGATACCGGCCTTGGCGCCAAAGCCAAAGAAGGCGAGGACGAAGCACACGGATGCGACCGCGGGGCTAAACTGCGTGGCGCGGAAATCCGCAAAGGCAAACGAGCCGCCGGCGAAGTTGGTCATGGTGAGGAAGCTCGCCATGATGAGCACAAAGCCCACGTGCGCGATCACAAAGTAGAGCCAACCGCCATGGATGGAGTTCTCGTTCTCCTCGATCACGACCAGGAAGTACGAGGTCAGCGACATGAGCTCAAAAGCGACCAGGAACCAAAACACGTTGTCGGCGGTAATGACGAGCATCATGGACGCCACGAAGGTGTTAAAGAAGAAGCCGGCGCGGCCCTTTTTGGCCGGGTACTCATCAAAGTAGTGGAGACCGTAGATCGAACCGGCAAACGCGAGCACCGAGATGAGCGCCACGAACAGGCCGGACAGCTGATTGAGCAGCAGCTGGAAATGGGCAAACGGGAAGAACACGATGGTGTCGACCGACGTGACATCGCCCAGCACGGCCTGGATACCGGCCACAAACGAAAGCACCGCGGCGACGGCGCCGACAAGGCAGCCGGCGGTCTTGGCGGCGTTATCGGCCTTGATCAGCAGAACCGAGGCGAGCGCACCGATGCACGAGACGGCAAGCGATGCGATAAACAGCGTCATGCTATCCATTGTTTACGCTCCCTTCTGCTTTCTCGGACAGGCCCTGGGCCACAGCGGTAGCGTCGACGACCGGACCGTTTTCGATCGAGCGCAGGCGCTTGGCCTCGTCGAGCTCGCGATCGGCCGCGCCGCCCATGACGGTCAGTGCCTTGGTGGGGCACGCCGCCACACAATGCGGGCCGTCCGGATCGAAGGCGCACAGGTCGCACTTGACAGCGCAGGTGTACTGGCCGGGAGCCCACGTAAGCAGGCTGCTCAGGGACTTAGGATACGAAGGCGTCGGGTCGCACATGCCTGCGACACCGGCGATAGACGTGCCATCGGGATGGATGGCTCCGAAGGGGCACGCGATGGCGCACAGCCTGCACCCGATGCACTCCTGCTCCTTGACGTGGATGCGGTCGCCATCGTGCTCGATGGCATTCACCGGGCAGACCTCGGCGCAGGGGGCACCCTCGCAATGGTGGCAGGCAAGGGCGGCCGAAATACCGCCGGTCTTCACGAGCGCCAGGCGCGGCGTATCCTGAAGACCCTGCATCCGGTGAGCGTCGGCACAGGCGGACTGGCATGTTCCGCAGCCGATGCACCTCTCCGGGTTGATGTCGATGAAGCGGTTCATCCCCACTTCCTTTCAAAATAACGGGCCGGGCTCCCGAACGTACGGGACGCCCGGCCCAAATAGCCAACGAGAACGGGACTACACGATTTGATTCACGTGCGTCTCGTCGTCGAACTTGGCGGCACCGGGCTCAACGTCCTGGGGAGCGGCGGCGTCCACCAGAGCCTGCTTGAGCTCGGTGTACTGACGCTCGACCTCGCCCTCGGCCCAGACCTGGTCGGCGATAGCGTCGACCTGGCAGGCGGAGAACTTGTCCTCGGGCGTATGCGAGACCGGGTCGACCTTGTGCATGGTCAGCTCGTTGCACTTGCCGATCCACCACTGGTAGGTCATATAGACCGTGCCCTTGTTGATGCGGTCGCTCACGTCGGCGCGGCTGTATACCTGGCCGCGGCGGCTGTGAATCGAGACGATGTCGCCGTTCTTGATGCCGCGCGCATCGGCGTCCGCGGGATTCATGCGGACAAAGCCGGGCTCGTCGGCGAGCAGCGCCAGCGTCTTGCAGTTGCCGGTCATCGAACGGCAGCTGTAGTGGCCGACCTCGCGGACGGTGCACAGGATGAGCGGGTACTCATCGTCGGGAAGCTCGGAGGGCGCCTCCCAGTCGTGCGCCATCAGGTTGGCACGGCCGTCCTTGGTGGTGAACTTGCCACCAGCGAACATGTCGGGCGTACCGTGGTCGTTCACATCGGTGCTCTTAACGGGCCACTGGGCGTAGCCGCCCTCGGGAGCCATCTTCTCGTAGGTCGCGCCCACAAAGTTGGGGCACAGGCTAATGCACTCGTTCCAGATCTGCTCGGTGTTGTCGTAGTGCATGGGATAGCCCATGCGCGTAGACAGGTCCGCGAAGATCTCCCAGTCGTGGCGGCACTCGCCCTTGGGCGGAACGGCCGCGTCAAAGTGCTGGAAGCTACGGTCGGATGCGGTAAAGACACCCTCGTGCTCGCCCCAAGAGGTGGCAGGCAGGATGACGTCGGCGAGCATGGTCGTCTGCGTCATAAAGATGTCCTGGCAAATGAACAGATCCAGCTCGGAGAGCGTCTTGCGCATACCGGCCGAATCGGGCTCGGTCTGCACCGGGTCCTCGCCGTAGTTGTAGAAGCAGTGCACCTTGCCCTCGTCGACCAGGTGGCCCAGGTCGGTGAGCTTGTAGCCCTCCTCGAGCGGGAGCTTTTCCTCGGGCACGCCCCAAGCCTTGGCAAACTTGGCACGCACTGCCGGGTCGGTGACTTTCTGGTAGCCAGGGTACAGGTTGGGCAGCATGCCCATATCGCAGGAGCCCTGGACGTTATTCTGGCCACGCACGGGCGCGAGGCCGGAATTGGGTTTGCCGATCTGGCCGGCAACGCAGGCGATGGAGGCGATGGTGTGCACCGTCTTCAGGTTCTGCTTCTGCTGGCATACGCCCATGCCCCAGCCAATGATGGCAGAGGGCTTCGCCGTGGCGTACATCTCGGCAGCTTGGTGGATCAACGCGGGCTCGACACCCGTGATGTCCTGTACGGATTCGGGAGTGTAGTTCTTGATGGTCTCCCACCATTCGTCAAAGCCGTTCGTGTGCTCGGCGACGAATTCCTTGTCGTAGAGGCCATCGTTGACCAAGCAGTTGGCAAAGGCGTTGAGGAACGCAACGTTGCAACCGTCCTTGATCGGAAGGTAGATATCGGCGATACGCGCGGTTTCAATATGGCGCGGGTCGGCGACGATGATCTTGCAACCCTTTTCTTTGGCTCGCACGATACGCCTTGCGACGATGGGGTGCGAATCGGCAGGGTTATAGCCGAAGAGGAAAATGCAGCCCGCATCCTCCATACCGGGGATGGAGCATGACATGCAACCTGAACCAACCGTGTCCATCAGACCGAGGACAGTAGGGCCGTGTCAAGTACGGGCGCAGTTGTCCACGCTGTGGGTGCCGATGCACGCACGCGTAAACTTCTGCATGACGTAGTTCGCCTCATTGCCGCCGCCTCGCGAAGAGCCGGTGGTCATGACAGCGTTAGGACCATATTCGTCAATTATGGCCTGCATCTTAGATGCGGTGAAATCCAGTGCCTCGTCCCAGCTTACGCGCTCAAGATCCGCGCCCTTGGTGCGACGGATCATCGGGTGCAGTACGCGAGGAGTCAAGATCTTGGTGTCGTTGATGAAGTCGTAGCCACTCATGCCCTTAAGGCACAGCTCGCTCTGGTTGGTGATGCCGTTGAGCGGTTCGGTACCCACGACCTGGCCGTTTTGGACCAGGAGGTTAAACTGGCAACCGGCGCCGCAATACGGGCAAATCACTTTATGCTTCTCCATGACACCCTCCTTCCTTTCTCTGATACCGAATACTCGGTACGTATTTGACACTCATTGGGCCTGTCGCCCCGACGCTTACGCCTCGTTTTCGATGGTGGCGCGGGCACGCTCGGCAGTCAGCTCCGCCAGGCGCTCCTCGTCTACCAGGGTGAGGCCCTTGGTCGGACACGCCTCGGCACACGCCGGACCGCCGGGACGGTCCACGCACAGGTCGCACTTGAGCACGAAGCTCTTTGTCTGCGAACCCACGCGCACGTCGCCCATCAAGACGGGGACCTGCGTGGTCGCCACGCTCACGGCGCCAAAGGGGCAGGCCATGACGCAGCTCTTGCAGCCGATGCAGTTGTCCTCGTTGACGCCGATACGATGGTTCTTTGGATCAAAGAACAAGGCGCCCGTAGGACAAGCCTTCGCGCACGGAGCGTCCTCGCAGTGGTGACATGCCACCGGCGCGGAGATCTCGTAGGTGCGCGTTACGCGCAAGCGAGGTGCGGCGATGTTGCCGGGGATATCGTGTGCCTCAATGCACGCCGCCATACAGGTTTGGCACCCAATGCAGCGCGAGGAATCAGCCACGACTCGTTTATTGCCCATGTTGTTCACTCCCTCCTGAATCCCATGCCGGAGAGACCCTGTCGACGTTGTCCCGGACCGCCCGTGGTCCGGCATCGACGTATCGAGCGCATGCGGCGAAACAGGCACTTCGATAGAGTTCCTCCAACGATATACAGGCTAAATATACGCAGTTGCAGCTGGCAAACTTGAGCATAGGCCCTGCATTACGGGTGTATTGCAGGGGTTTTGGCAGGTTGGAATTATTCTCTAGAAGCTATAAAGGTGAGTGTATTACATGCGTACGCCTCAGAGATTTTTACGCGCTCTCATTTTAGATGTACTACGCTTGTATTCAAGTTAATGGTTATTTACTTGAGCGAAATAAAGTAATCGTTATAAGATGCTCAAGTATCGGCACATGCCGCATTTGACCGACTATATTGCACGCTCATTAAGGGGGCCAGTGATGTCATCGACTTAAAAACGAGCCATCCTGCAGGTGCGCATTCGCGAGGAAGACAAGCAGCATGCCGAACATCTCTACGACGCCATGGGCACATCGCTCGCCGAGGCCGTCCGTCTATTTGTCGCGCAGAGCATTTTGATGCGCAAGCTCCCCTTTCAGCCGGTCGCCGTGCGCTCAAAGGACGGCACCGCCGCCTATGGATCGCTCAAAGCATACGGTGACCCCAATCGCCGCTCCGAGGAGCGCAATGCCTGGATTGAATACCTTGCCACAGAAAGCGACGATTCGATTTTGGGTCCCGAGGAAGTAGATATCCATGAGTAGCACCATCATCGACGAGACCGTCATCCTACGCTACCTGCTTGACGACGACGAAGTCCTGTCACCGCGCGCCGCCAAGGTCATCGCCACGCGCACCGCTCGTGTCTATCCCGAAATCATCACGCGCGTCGTGGTCACGCTGCGCGACGTCTATAAGGTTCCCCGCGTTGAGATTGCTGCGGCCATGAAAAGGCTGCTCGATGACGTCATGGTCGACGAGCCCACCGTTGTCGCCCTTGCCGTCAAACTTTTTGGCAAGACCCATATGGACTTTACCGACTGCCTCCTCGCAGCCCGAACCGCCATCTACAACGATGATGTCGTGAGCTTTGGTAAGCCCATCATCCAAGGCATGATCGATTACCGCCGAAAGCGCCAAACCGCAGCCGACGCTCGCGACCGCGCCGCCGAAGCCCGCAGCCGAAGCACTGACTCCACCATCGACAAACTCCGCCACCAACCCCGCAGCTAACCCCATCCCCTCCTAAGTTGCGGTGAAATACGGACTGTTTTATGTCTCTGAGTAGCCTTTAGTCCGTATTTCACCGCAACTTATTGTTGGGCGGCGGAGTCGGTTGTCTCTGCTATCAGGAATCCGCAAAAGGCTTTGTAGTTGGGATACCGTAGCCGCGCATCATAGCGCCAAACTCTTCGACATCATATGTGTCCGATAGCTTGAAATGAATGACGTTATGACCCATGGCACGTAAGTTCGCATCGCGCAATAAGGCGGCTCGATAGGTTTTTGCCGCAGCATGTTCCAAATCTTTTTGAGTTTCGTCCTCAAACTTACCCAAACCATGAAGCTCTGCCAACATCCATGACCCATCTGGCATCCGCCAACCATAATCTGCCAGATAATAGCCGGCATTTCCTGGTCGAGCAATCTCAACCTGAAGCTCAGGCGCAACGACTCCAGCAAGGATCATTGCCGCTCGCGCCTCGGACTCTCCCCCGTTATCCGACCTCCCGTCCATATGCTCGAACACGCCAAACGCACGGGCGATGCCATGCAAACCGCGACAATTGGCCTGTGCATACGCACGCAGCTCCTCGCGGTCGACATCATACTCACGAGCCAATCCATCGGCGTAGCCAAGCGCATACCGAAATGCACTCGCGCGGGCAATATCGACCACCGTCCGATAGGGGTCCGTCAGCGTAAACGGGCCGAGCCGCCATAACTCACCTGGGCGCCATCGACGATACTCAACGAACTCATATGTATCGCGCCTGGTAGATCTCGGCAACAACATCTGAACGGCATTAAGCAGCGAGTAAGCAGAGCCGATACCGTACAGCAATGCCGCCGTTGAACCGCAGAAAATGGCATCCGGTTCGACGGCCGCAATAGCAGATGCAAGCTGGAAAATGCGGGCTTCCACGTCAAGGTGGCTCCAATAAACAGGATCGGCGTACACATGGTTATAGAGTCGAATTAAAAGCTCTTCCTGCATAAGCTCACGCGCGCGCCGCTCATCCCAAGGATCAGTCGTTATCAATAGCTGCTCGTCATGATGAATCCCGAGAGCGGAAAACAGCATCTTGGCATATGACTTCGGAAAATGTTTAGCTTTATTGGACATGACCCGCACCATAACAATCAAGAACGAGTGAACGCCTTTACGCTATCGCAGAACGGCATTTAAATACCTTGCCAAAAGCTGACCAAAAGCTTGACGTCGCAGGTCAGAGCTTCAAAAAATATTTCCACTCTCGGTAGACGGTCGCTACGACCCTCCCAACGGCATCAAAATCCACCCTTACAATTAGTTGCGGTGAAATACGGACTACATGGGCCATAAAAGCCGAAAAACAGTCCGTATTTCACCGCAACTTAGGAGGGGATGTGGGGTCCCCGGCATGTATATGAAAACGACTCTGGCGCCAAATGAAGCCAAAGCCGTTAAAACTATCCTATGGAGCGGGCGACGGGAATCGAACCCGCGTCATCAGCTTGGAAGGCTGGGGTTCTACCATTGAACTACGCCCGCAAGATATGGTCGGGACGACAGGATTTGAACCTGCGACATCCTGCTCCCAAAGCAGGCGCGCTACCAAACTGCGCCACGTCCCGAAGGTGTTGAGCAGCTAAGGTCTAAACCTTGCGTGTCCCAAAGCGAAGGAAATTATAGGGGAGACTTCGCGCCTGTGCAAGCGACGATACCCTAGCTCCTCGAATGTGCGACAAACTGGCTATGGGCCAGGCCGATCACAAACGCCACCACGGCGACTGGCGCCCACGCGGCACCGATGTCCGCCAGGGGCAATGCATCGAACGGCAGCCACGCGCCCGCAAAGAACGCGTCGCGAACCGAGGTGATCACACTCTGCACGGCAACCACGCCGCCGACCCAGACCCACACCTGCGGATGAGCGTCGCAAAAGCCGTGCACCAGGCCCATCAGTACCAGCACGATGGCGACGGGATACAAGGCGTTGAGCATGGGCACCGAGAACATAAGGATCACGTCGAGGCCCACGTTGGAGAGCACGCACGAAAACGCCGCAAACACAAAGGCGAGAATCGCAAAGGGACGGCGCATAGCCTCCTCGGAAGCCTCCGCTCCCCCCTTAACCACATACGTCTCGCAGAAGTAACGCGAGCAGCAGCTGATGAGGCCGATGCACACGTTCATGCAGGCAAGGAAAAAGATCGCAAAGACGACGACCGTGCCGACAAGACCAAAGTGCATAGAGGCCGAACGGGCGAGGATGGCGGCGCCGTTAGTAGCATCGGGCATAACCGTGCCGAGCTGCATGCCGGCAAGCGCCAGGCCGCAGTAGATGACGGCCATGAGCACGCCGGCGATCACACCGGAACGCGAAATCTCGAAGGCCACGCGCTTGTCATCGGTAACACCCAGCTCGTGGATGGTCTCGGCGATGATAATGCCAAAGGCGAGCGACGCGAGCAGGTCCATGGTCTGGTAACCGGTCAAAAAGCCCTGCACGGCGGCACCGGCATTGTAGGGGGCCTGCGGCGCGGCAGCGGGACCCAGCGGCGAGATCACAGCGGCACCCACAACCAGCACGATGAGCGCAATGAGCGCGGGGCCCGTAATGCGACCGAGCACGCGCGTGATGACGCCCGGACGCAGTGTGAGCGCAAACGCGACGACAAAGAAGTCAACGGCAAACACCAAGCGAGCCGTGCCGAGCGAGACGCCCTCGGGTAGCAGCGGCACCAGCATCTCGAAGGCCGTGGAGCTCGTGCGCGGAATAGCCAGGCACGGGCCGATGGCCAGATACACCGCCGCGACAAAGAACTCACCAAACTTGGGGTGCACGCGGCCGGCAAGCTCGCGCGCCGTTCCGGCAAGCGCCACGGCGATAAAACCCATGACGGGCAGGCCGATGGCGGCAATCAGAAAGCCGAGCATGGCGACCGGCGTGGCAGAACCTGCCTGCAGCGCCAGCAACGGCGGAATGATGAGGTTACCGGCGCCAAAGAGCATCGAGAACAGGGCGATGCCGACGGTAACGACATGGTCGGAGCGTAGACCACGCGGGGCGGATGAGGCCATGAGAGCACCTTTCGGATCGAAACAAAAACGGGACGGGCAAAAACACCCGTCCCGCAAGTATAAACGGTCTAGCAGCTTTAGCAGGCTAAATCGCGCAAAGCGTCAATCGCGGTGTCGACTTCCTCGTCCGTGTTGAAATACCCAAACGAGAAGCGAACGACACCCTGGCGCTCGGTCCCGAGCGCGCGGTGCATGAGCGGAGCGCAATGGGCGCCGGGGCGCGTCGCAATCCCCCACCCCTGCATGAGCGCATCCGAGATCTCGGCAGAGTCGATATCACCCACGTTGAGTGAAACGATCGCCGAGCGCACGGGCTGGTCAAACGCACCGTAGAGCGCAATGCCGGGGATTTCGCGAACACCGGCGAGGAAGCGATCAGCGAGCGCACGCTCGTGGGCAGCGATCGCTTCGACCCCGCCTTGTGCCTCGATAAAGTCGAGACCGGCAGAAAGTCCCGCGATGCCGTGACCGTTGAGCGTGCCCGCCTCCAGGCGCGTGGGCCACTCAAGTGGCTGCAGCGCATCGAAGCTGTGCACGCCCGTGCCGCCCATGGCCCACGGAGCCACGTCAATGCCCTCCGCCACGGCCAGGCCGCCGGTCCCCTGCGGACCCATGAGCCCCTTGTGGCCGGTAAAGCACACGACGTCGAGCCCCATGGCCTGCATATCGATATGCGCCGTACCGGCAGACTGAGAGGCATCGACGATCACCAGCGCGCCGGCCGCATGGGCGATGGCCGCCACACGCACAATGTCGACAGCGTTGCCGGTCACGTTGGAGGCGTGTGTCACAACCACGGCACGCGTACCGGGCGTGACTAGCCGCTCGAGCTCGTCGTAGTCGAGCGCGCCGCTTACGTCACAGCCCGCATGCTCAACGGTCACACCCCGCTCCGCTGCCAGGCGGTTGAGCGGACGCAGCACGGAGTTGTGCTCGAGCACCGTCGTGACCACGCGGTCGCCGGGGCGCACCACGCCACAGATGGCGGTGTTGAGCGCCGCCGTAGAGTTGGGCGTAAAGCACACATGGTCCGCCCTCGGGCAACCTAAAAGGAGCGCGAGCTTGGCACGGCAACCGTGAATCGTACGAGCGGCATCGAGGGCACCCGACGTGGCGCCGCGCCCGGCATTGCCGAGCGAGCACATCGCCTGCGTCACGGCATCGATGACCGTCTGCGGCTTGTGCATGGTCGTCGCCGCGTTATCCAGGTAGATCATCGCACGACCTCCCACATATCAATCACGGTATAGCCCTCGGTGGGAACGCCCGCCGCGGCGAGTTCGCCACGCAGCAGCTCCTCATCGGCAGGCAACGCCTTCCACGCCAGACCGCAGCCGGCAGCGACCTCCCCGGGCACGGGAATCGTTCGCCCGGGGAGGCCACGCTCGATGCACAGGGACTCGCAACCCATGGCGGCCGCCGTGGTGGGAAACGTGATGACAAGCGCCGGGCGCTTCTCCCTCATGGCAACTCCAACCAATACGCTACGGGCGCACGACGCGCACGGCCTGCTCCATCTTCTCCACGATCACGTACATGTTGGTGACCTCGCCCACCGCGAGCTGGTCTTTAATGCCATAGTGGTCCAGGCAGGTGCCGCAGGTGAGAATCTCGACACCCTGCTCGGCCAAGCCCTTCAGGTCGTCGAGCACCGGAGAGCCCTCGACGGTGAGCTTGGCGCCGCCGTTGTAGAACAGCATGGTCGCGGGCAGCTCCTCCTGCTGCGTCACGGCAAAGATGAAGGCCTTCATGAGCTTGTGGCCCAGCTCGTCGTCGCCACGGCCCATGCAATCGGTGTAGACGGAAATGACGAGTTTGCCCTTGCTGGCGCTGGCACCACAGAAGGCAGCGCCATCCTGCTCGGGATCGGCCACGGCAACGGCGCCAGAGGTCGCCACGGTCACATGCCACTCGGCGTCCGAGATCTTCTCGACCGAAGCCGTGCAGCCCTTCTCCTGCGCCATCTTGGAGATGTTCTTGACGGCGGTCTCGTTGTCGACCGAGGTCACCACGGCACCCTCGCCATCAAGCTGTTTGAGCGCCTTAAGCGTCTTGACGACGGGCAGCGGGCAGGCATCGCCCATGGCATTGACTTCAATCTTGGTAGACATAGTTTTTCCTTTCGAATAAATCGTTTTAGAACGGCACATAGCTCAATAAACGTGTCGTTAACGGACAACGTGGACGGCAGGACCGCCCGGCACCGGCTCGCACACGCGGCCGATTGTGGCGGCAACGCGCCCCTCGGCATGTAAACGACGCGCAAGCTCATCCACATCCGCCGCGGGCGCCGCGATGAGCAAACCACCCGAGGTCTGCGGATCGTACAGCGCATCCAACATGCCCGGCTCCAGGTCTTCGTCGGCAGCCACACGCGGGCCAAAGAAGTCCTGGTTGCGGTAGGAGCCCGCGGGAATAATGCCCAGACGCGCCATGTCGAGCACCTGGTCAAAGAGCGGCACCGCTCCCGACGCAAGCTCAACCTGCACGCCCGAGCCCTCGGCCATCTCGCACGCATGCCCGATCAGGCCAAAGCCCGTAATGTCGGTGCAGCCGTGAAGCTCGAGTCCCGCGGCCAGGCGAATCGGCGCCTCGTTGAGGGTGCGCATCGAGTCAAACATGGCTGCGGCCTCGTCCTGCTCGATGAGCTCGCCCTTAATGGCCGTGGTGATGATGCCCGAGCCAACCGCCTTGGTCAGCAGCAATGCATCGCCCACGCGCGCGCCGCTGTTGGCAAGCATACGGT
>UQNU01000053.1 GCA_900542555.1 uncultured Collinsella sp. | reverse complement strand
TGACGTCGAGTCTCGTGGGCTCGGAGATGTGTATAAGAGACAGCCATAAGCTCGCGCATTTTAGCGCAAAACGGGTCCTGCTCCCCCGCCTTAAACACCAAGTGAAGTGTCACGGCATCCGCGTAATCGGTATCCGAAACCTTGGCACCCGAATCCTGCGCCAAACGAAGCACCTGCTCATACTGCGGATAGGCCACGTGCACGTCAACCGGCACGACGCTCGTCATCTCGACAATCTGCCCAGCCTCCCGAGCAGCTGCCACCGCCGCCTGCGTGGCCGCGGTATAGGCGCGCACCAAGCCACCAGGTCCCAACAGCGTGCCACCAAAATAGCGCGTCACCACGCAGCAAACATTTTTGAGCTCTGCGCCGCGCAGTACCTCGAGCGTCGGCATGCCGCTCGTGCGGCTCGGCTCACCGTCATCGCTCTGACGTTCACGTCCATCGACTAAAATCCACGCAGGAACATTGTGCCGAGCGTCGTAATGACGCTTGCGAACCATCTCGATAAAGGCATTCGCCTCATCCTCGGACTCAATATGGACCAGTTGGGCAATAAACCGGCTCTTGCGGTCCACAAACTCGCCCGAAGCCTCAATATTCGACTGCAGAGTAAAATAGCTGTCCAACAAAGCCCCTCAACAACAAGCAAAGCAACAAACAGCCTCAATAATACGGCAAAGACAGCACCGTTGCCCTCTAACAAGAACGGAAACGCCAATGATACCGTCACCAACAGCGAGAACCCGTCAGCGCGAGCAAGGTGCCTTGAAAGACGAGGGCATTGACCTTATGG
Source organism: uncultured Collinsella sp. (assembly GCA_900542555.1). Classification (GTDB taxonomy): domain Bacteria; phylum Actinomycetota; class Coriobacteriia; order Coriobacteriales; family Coriobacteriaceae; genus Collinsella. The sequence continues at coordinate 15,077 of UQNU01000053.1, read as the reverse complement.
TCATGCCCGAAGGCTTGAAAGGCAGATTACCGCGCTGACGGGTTCGCAGCGTCAACATAGTTGCCGAGTGGGCCTATAAGCCGGGTTCTGTCGTGAACGGTCATTTATCTTGTCTGCACGTTACCGTGCAGCTCCACGCACGCTACCCGAACGCGGACCGGGCCGGCCCATAGCGTTCCTATTCGCGCTTGCTCCGGATGGGGCTTGCCAAGCCGCCGTGTTACCACGACGCTGGTGGTCTCTTACACCACCGTTTCAGCTTTTCCCTTTACGCCTTGCGGCGCAGGTGGGAGTCTTCTTTTCTGCGGCGCTTTCCGTCGGATCACTCCGCCCGGCCGTTAGCCGGCATCCCGCCCTCTGGAGCCCGGACTTTCCTCACGCGTGCTGCAAGCAGCACATCGCGCGACCGTCTGGCCCACTCAGCAGTGCAAGAGTGTAGCACACCGTTGCCGCAGGCAATGGTACAACACAAGCGTTCGACACGATAAACCAAGAACCACGCCATGCAGTACAATAGGGTTGTCGATGGGCAACGTCGTCAGTCGAGACGCGACCGCGCTCTGCACCCCTCCGTCTACTCGGTGTGTTCCCGCCTCCTCCCCGAGGCGGGATGTCGGCATTTTTTCATGCACCGACAACCCAATAGCCTGCAGACAGCCCGGACAGTATTGCGCCCGGGTTGTATCGCGCACATCAGCAGCAAATACAAAAAGGGACCCGTCCATTGCGGACGGATCCCTTAAAACAAGTGATCGTCAAACCGATTTACTCGGCGTCGGTCTCCTCGTCCTTCTTCTCGGAAGGCAGCGGGGTAACCTCGATCTCGACGCCCAGAGTCTCAGCTGCGGACTTCATGGACAAGGAGATACGACGACGGTCGAGGTCGATCTCCATGACCTTGACCTGAACCTTGTCGCCCACGTGGGTGACCTGAGAAGGCTGATCGACGTGCTTGTTGGCCATCTCGGAGATGTGCACCAGACCCTCGATGCCCTCGCCCAGGTCGACGAAAGCGCCGAACGGGACAAGCTTGGTCACAGTGCCCTCGACGATAGCGCCGACGGGGTACTTCTTGACCAGCGCGCGCCACGGATCCTCGGTGGTCTGCTTGAGACCCAGGGAGATGCGCTCGCGGTTGAGATCGACGTCGAGAACCTCGACCTCGACCTCCTGGCCGACCTTGACAACCTCGGAAGGATGGTTGACGTGGTTCCAGGAGAGCTCGGAGATGTGCACCAGGCCGTCGATGCCGCCGAGGTCGACGAAGGCGCCGAAGTCGACGATGGAGGAAACGGTGCCCTGGAGACGCATGCCAGACTTGAGCTTGGACAGGATCTCGGAGCGCTCGGCCTTGCGGGACTCCTCGAGCACGACGCGACGGGAGAGGACGACGTTGTTGCGGTTGCGGTCCATCTCGATGACGCGAGCCTCGATGCGAGTGCCCATGTAAGAGGTGAGGTCCTTGACGCGACGGAGGTCGACGAGGGAAGCGGGCAGGAAGCCACGCAGGCCGATGTCGAGGATCAGGCCGCCCTTGACAACCTCGATAACCTCGCCCTCGACGTTCTCGCCGGAGTTGAACTTCTCCTCGATGCGGTTCCAAGCACGCTCGTACTCGGCACGCTTCTTGGACAGGACCAGACGACCGTCCTTGTCCTCCTTCTGGAGAACCAGAGCCTCGATGAGATCACCGAGTGCAACGATGTCTGCAGGGTTAGCGTCCTTGCGGATGGACAGCTCGCGGACCGGGATAACGCCCTCGGACTTGAATCCGATGTCAACGAGCACCTCGTCATGCTCGATCTTAACGACAGTGCCGTTAACGAGATCGCCCTCATCAAAGTCGGTAATCGTACCGTCGATGAGGTTGTTCATCTCCTCCTCGTTGACATCGTCAAGAGAGAAAATGGACGAGTTCTGAATCTCACTCAAAGGTGGACCCCTTTCGAACTACGGGGCCCCGATTGCTAGGACCTACAGAAGGGTGCGACAAGCACACAACGTTTAGGAACACTCGGGAGCCGACAGATACTAATGTGACGCTTATGCAATCACGTTCGTATAGGTTACGGGGAAATCATTTCGATTTCAAGCGTGAACTGCGATTTTTTACTCGTATGGAGACTTTTTCGCAATCTTGTGGACGACCGTCTCCATAAGTTGACGATAGGCAGTCAGGCATACGGCTTTGGGGTAAAGTATCCGGAGCCAACGATTCTGGAACGATTTTCGAGAAAGGTGCCCGCGTGCTCAAAGCAGTCGTTTTCGATATGGACGAGACGCTTCTTAGCATCAACCTCAACGCGTTCATCCTTCGCTATTTTAAGGATGTCTCGTCGATGCTCGCGGATATCGGGCGCCGCAGCCGCGGTGGCACGATGGCACGCCTCGGCACCATCCTGGTCGACCTCAACGCCAACCGTCGAAGCGGCACGGACAACCGCACCAATCTTGAGTTTTACCGCACCGAGGTCGAGCGCCGATGCGGCATCTGCCTCTCCGATCCCCTCATCTACGAGGCGTTTACCTACTACGAGCGCGAAGTTCTTCCGTACAAGAACGACGATATCATTAACGCCCACGCCATGCCGGGCGCACACGCCGCGCTCCAGGCCGTACAGGACGCAGGGCTACGTTGCGCGCTCTTTACCAACCCCAGCTTTCCCCAGGGGGCCATCGAGTGCCGCATGGGTTGGGGCGACCTGACTGACGCTCCCTTTGAGCTCGTCACGCACATGGGAAACGCCACCCGCTGCAAGCCTGATGCCACCTACTATCTAGAGCAGCTTCAGGTGATGGGGCTCGAGCCGCACGAGGTACTTATGGTGGGCAACGACCCCAAGCGTGACTTCCCCAGCCCCACCTGCGGCATTCAAACCGCCTTTGTTGGCCAGGGAAAACCCAGCCGAGCCACCTGGCACGGAACCATGGAAAACTTCGCCCGCGACTTCAACGCCGTAGTCGAGGCCTTCTACGAACACCAAGTAGCCGACGAACTGTCCTAGCAAACTTGGGTTTTGCCGATCATGATGTTGAGGATTTCGACGTCGGTATCCTTCATGCCCACGCGGCCCACGTAGCCCATGCTGGCGATTGTCTGCTCGACGGTATCCTGGATCAAGCCCTCGCCGGCACGGAAGCCGCGGCCCTGCATGGCCATATCGTGGCCCAGAATCGCCGCATCAACGGCAGCGGAAATCTTGGCGGCGCAGCTCGCCTTGGCGCCATCGCACACGATGCCGCCAACGTTGCCGAGCGTGTTCGAGACCGTCGCGCCAATCTGCTCGCGCGTGCCACCACACAGCCAGGTAATCGCGGCACCGGCACCGCATGCGGCGCAAATAGCACCGCAAAACGCCGAGAGTGCACCAATATAGCTCTTGATATGCACGGCGATAAGATCGGACAGCATCACGGCGCGCACCAGGCGATCGTGGTCGCAGCGCAGGTACTCGGCATACTCCATAACGGGCAATGCACAGGTAATGCCCTGGTTGCCCGAGCCGCACACAATGGCGACCGGCAGCGCGCAGCCGTTCATGCGGGCGTCGGACCCGGCGGCTGCACGGGCACGGGCACCGCAGGCGACGTCATCGGCACGAGCACCCAGCAGCGTACGGCCCACCTCGGCACCCCAAGCGTGCGCCAGGCCCTCGGCGCTGATCGCGCCGTTCAGCTCAATCTGACGCTCAACGGCAGCTCGGGCGCCCTCAATGTCGCCGTCCTCGATAAAGTCGATGATTGACTCAATCGACATGGGCGTATCGGCGTTATCCGCCGCGCGCTCGGCCACCACGCGCTCGGCGCAGGCGGCACACTCCCCCGCCGACTTGCCGCATACCGGAATACCGTCGAGCGTATGGCACGTGACATTGGTGTGGTGGTCGGTAATCTCGACGGCCGCGGTATGGCCCCCGGCCGTGGCAGTCACCTTGATGTAGAGGTTGGGCACACCCTCGACAAGCGACACATCGCAGTAGCCGGCGTCAGCGAGGAGCTCGGCCACGCGCGCACGGTCTTTATCGTCAACGCTCTCGAGCACCTCGAGCGCGCTCTTGGCGTCGCCGCCCACGGCACCCAGCACGGCCGCCGCTTCAATACCGTGCATGCCGCCCGAGTTGGGCACGGTCACGCTCTTAACGTTCTTGATGATGTTGCCCGAGCAGGCAACGTCCATATGATCGGGTTCGCAACCGAGCGTCTGGCTCGCCAACGCCGCTGCATAGGCAACGGCAATGGGCTCGGTGCAGCCGAGTGCGCAGACAAGCTCGCGGTTCAAAACATCGCAAAACGCGGCATCGCGAAGAGAATCGGCAGGCATAGGTATCTCCTACTTATATAACGGGCTGGGCTCTCATTAATAGTTAGCTCTTTTATTTGATAACAATGCATCAAAAACCGCAACCCAGGTTCCGGTAGACGGCGTTCAGGCGCAAACTGGCGGCATTCATTCATGAGAAGCCGGTCTTGTTGCATGCTAAAGCATTTGAACAAAAAACGCCCGAGCGTTTACGCAAAAGTCGCGCTATCATGCAGTCGAAAGCGGTAAACACCTTTAGCATTTGCGCCGCACAGAACAGAGAGGAACCATCTATGAAGATCGGTATCGGTAACGACCACGCCGCCGTCGAGCTCAAGAACATCATCTCCGAGCACCTGAAGGAGCGCGGCTGCGAGGTCGTGAACTTTGGCACCGACACCTCCGAGAGCTTCGACTACCCCATCGCCGGCTACAAGGTGGGTAAGGCCGTTGCCAACGGCGATGTCGACCTAGGCATCCTGATCTGTGGCACCGGTGTCGGGATTAGCCTGGCTGCCAACAAGGTCGAGGGCGTACGCGCCGTCGTGTGCTCCGAGCCCTTCAGCGCCAAGCTCTCCCGCATGCACAACAACACCAACGTGCTCGCCTTTGGCGCCCGCGTCGTGGGCTCCGAGCTCGCCAAGATGATCGTCGACGAGTGGCTCGACGCCGAGTTTGAGGGCGGCCGCCACGAGCGTCGCGTCAATCTCCTCAACGAGATCGACCAGACCCGTGGACTCAAGGTCGTCGACGAGGCTTAAAGACCTACAAAGCCATACGCTAACGCCGGCCCCCGCCCGGAAGAAACATCCGGACGGGGGCTCTTTAGTAGATTTCTAGGCGTTTACCAAAAAATCTACTGGAATAAAAAGGGCGCCGCGGATGGAATTCCGCGGCGCCAAAGCCACACGCTAACAGCTTTAAGGAGTCAAAGCTGGTTTAACCAAAGAAGCGCTTGATCTCGATCTCGGCGTTCTCCAGGCAGTCGGAGCCGTGGATCACGTTGGCGTTGACATCGACAGCGAAGTCGCCGCGAATGGTGCCGGGAGCAGCATCAAGCGGGTTGGTAGCGCCCATAAGGGTGCGCATCTTGGAGACAGCGGAGAGACCGGAAACGACCATCTTGACGACCGGACCGCTCGTCATAAAGTCGCAGAGACCACCAAAGAAGGGCTTGTCGGCCAGATGGACGTAGTGCTCCTCGACGGTAGCACGCTCGAGCGTGGTCATCTCCATGCGCTCGATGACAAGGCCGCTACGCTCAATGCGAGCGACGATCTCGCCGATCTTGCGATCGCGCACAGCGTCGGGCTTAATCATGATGAAGGTCTTCTCGATAGCCATAAGGTAGCCTTTCAAGTAGGTTCGCGCGTGCCCAAGTCCCATTCCGGCACCCGCCTGGACTGCATCGTAACAGAGTTTTAGCTGCAGTTAAACAAAAAGCTGTTTTTTGAAACGTTACAATTTATTAAAACGTTCCATATGTGTCACTTCTGTTTCGAAACCCGATTAGAGTACCATCCGACCGCGCATCAACCGAACCGAACCGAGCGGACGGTCGGTTGCCGCCCGTGAACGTACCCCCTTCACAACCTGCCCAAAGGTCCTACAGAAGTTCTCGACAAGCCCCTTCCCCATTGCAACAAAATACGGGCGTCCGCAGCAGCAGACGCCCGTAAAAGCAAAAAACGATTTATCAATAAATGGCCAAAACAGTTTCAGCCAAACCCCTACTTTACCCCGTGGCCCATCTCGACGACCTTAGTCAACGATCCAAACACGCCCTCGTCGGCCACGAGCTGCGCCTCAGCACGCTGCAACTGCACGGCAACGGCGGCAGGAGCGGTGCCGCCCTCGGTCGTGCGCGCGGCGACAATCGACGGAATGTCGAGCGCCTCGGTAATATCGTGCTCAAAGAGCGGGCTTGCCTCTTGGAACACCTCAAACGGCAGGTCCTCAAGATTGCAGCCGCGCTTCTCGCACATCAGGACCAAATGGCCCACCACGGCGTGTGCCTCGCGGAACGGCAGGCCACGCTTGGCCAGGTAATCGGCAACATCGGTGGCGGCAAGGTGTCCCACGCCGCACTCGCGCGCCATGGCATCCTCGTTGACAGTCCAGGTCGAAATCATACCGGGCATAACGGACAGGCACTGCATGAGCGTATGGGCGGTATCGAGCGCACCCTCCTTGTCCTCCTGCAAGTCCTTGTTATAAGCGAGCGGCAGGCCCTTCATGGTCACGAGCAACTGCACGAGGTTGCCATAGACTCGGCCGCTCTTGCCGCGGATAAGCTCAGCAAAATCGGGGTTCTTCTTCTGCGGCATGATGGACGAGCCAGTGGAGTACGAGTCGGAAAGCGTGATAAAGCCAAATTCGGAGCTCGACCACAGCACGATCTCCTCGGAAAGACGCGACAAGTGCATCGCCATGACGGAACCGGCGTAATGCAGGTCAAGGAGGAAATCACGGTCGGAAACCGCATCGAGCGAGTTGGGAATCACGCCCGCAAAGCCAAGTTCGGCAGCCGTCATCTGACGATCGAGCGGATAGCTCGTACCGGCAAGCGCGGCAGCGCCCAGCGGGCAGTTGTCGGCAGCATCAAAGGCGGCCTTCAGGCGTGTAAAGTCGCGCGCGAACATCCAAGAATACGCCAGCAGATGATGCGACAGCAGCACGGGCTGAGCATGCTGCATGTGCGTGTAGCCCGGCAGAATCACCTTGTCGTACTTCTTGGCCGCATCCACCAGCACATGACGCAGCTCAAGATTGGCCTCCATGAGCTCTTTGGCCAGCGCCTTGACGCCCAGGCGCGTATCGGTCGCCACCTGGTCGTTACGCGAACGCCCGGTATGCAGGCGCTTACCGGCCTCGCCGATGCGGCGCGTCAGCTCGCTCTCGATGGACATGTGAATGTCCTCGTCGTTGATGTCGAAGGTGAAGTTGCCGGCATCGATATCCTGTTCGATTCCGGTCAGACCCTCGGCAATCGCCTGCTCGTCCTCGGCGCTGATAATGCCCTGGGCCGCCAGCATCTTGGCATGTGCCTTAGAGCCGGCGATATCCTGCTTATAGAGATGTTTGTCGACCGGCAACGACGCGCCAAACTCCTGCGTGACCTCGGCCACGCCCGCCTCAAAACGACCGCCCCAAAGAGCCATGGAACCGTCCCCTTTCATCGAATACCAAAACAAGCGCCCAAAGCAGTGCGCCCTGTCGCTAAAGCGATTTTTCAACCGCTAGTTTTACACACTCCCTGCCGCGCGCGGGGCCATGTAGCTAATTTGCAAAGAAGTGACGCACCATGCACTTGGCGCCCAACGTCTCCCTCCGGATGTTGCCCTGCGAACCATCGATCCAGGCCTTCAGGCTCATAGGGACATCCTCGACCTTTGCAGCATCGAACTCGGGCGCGAGGGCAAATAAAGCATGCGCGATAGCATTGAACATAATGGATACTCCTCATACATATAGGCGCAGAGCCGCCAAATTGTTAGAAGGAGCCCCGCCGGACAACCCCGGCGGGGCTCGGACTCAGCCGCAGACGCGGCATCATATATGCGGGCGGAACGTAGGGGCCACCGATGTTAAGAAGTGTCAGCAAGCATAACGAAAGGTAGGGACCCCGTGCGCCCGTTATGTATCACGCGGATGGGCCGCGCGGATACCAAGGAAAGGAAGACTTAAGCCTGGGCGGCAGCGGAGCTGGGACCCTGGACCTTAGCCCACGTCTTGAGCGACAGCGTATCGATCTCGATAAAGCCAGCACTGGCCTTCTCGTCAAACGTGGTGTCGCGGTCGTAGGTAGCCAGACCGTAGTCATACAGGCTAAACGGGCTCTTGCGGCCGACGACATGGCAGTTGCCCTTAAAGAACTTCAGGCGGACGGTGCCGGTCACGAACTTCTGGGTGTCGGCCATAAAGGCGTCGAGCGCGTTTTTGAGCGGGCTGTACCACTGGCCGTTGTACACGGCGGTAGCCCAATCCTGCTCGAGCTTAATCTTGGTCTTGAGCAGGTCGCCCTCAACGCAAATGTCCTCAAGCGCCTTGTGGGCGGTGATGAGCGTCAGGGCGCCGGGAACCTCGTAGCACTCGCGGCTCTTGAGGCCCACCAGACGATCCTCGACAAGGTCGAGACGGCCAAAGCCATTGTCGCCCGAAATCTTGTTGAGGGCGATGACGATCTCGGAGAGCTTCATCTTCTTGCCGTCGACGGCGACGGGCTTGCCGGCCTCAAACTCAATCTCGGTATACGTCGGGATGTCAGGCGTGTCCTCGGGATTCTTGGTCATAACCCAGGCGTCGTCGAGCGGCTCGTTCCAGGGATCCTCCAGGTGGCCGCACTCAATGGCACGACCCCACAGGTTGTCGTCGATAGAATAGGGGTTGTCGTTGGCACCCTCGGGAACCGGCACGTTGTGGGCATGAGCATAGGCGACCTCGTCGGGACGGCACTTCAGATCCCACTCGCGAACCGGGGCGATAACCTTGAGCTCGGGGTCGAGGGCCTTGACGGCAGCCTCAAAACGAACCTGGTCGTTACCCTTGCCGGTGCAGCCGTGGGCGACGTAGGTCGCGCCAAACTCGTGAGCGACCTCGACGAGCTTCTTGGCAAGCAGCGGACGAGACAGGGCGGAGAGCAGCGGGTACTTGTTCTCGTACATGGAGTTGGCGGCGATGGCCTTAGTCAGGAACTCATCGGAGAACTCGTCGCGCAGGTCGAGCACCTGGCAATCAAGAACGCCCAGGTTGAGCGCCTTCTGCTTCTTAGCATCCAGGCCGGTCTCCTCCTGGCCCACGTTGCCGCAGACGCAAACGACATCGAGATTCTTCTCGTCCTGGAGCCACTTGACACATACGGATGTATCAAGACCACCGGAATATGCGAGAACGACTTTTTCCTTGCTCATGGCTGTTTCCTTTCGCCCTTGGTAGCTAGTTAGAACATCGGTCAGTTGCAAGTCATTTCAAGGTCATATACCGTGCAATATCAGGTTAAATAGCAAAAATCAGCACATACATGCCCTAGAAACATGCAGCAATGTCGTGCTAAAACCCAACGACCTCAAAATGACTCTGTTGAGGCAATTCGCCCCATGCGGACAGAGACGATTGTTATCGTCGTCGGGAAATTGCGCGCTGGCGTCGGATGGCATTGTCTGCAGTGGTGATGATCTTTACGAACTGCATCTGCCTCTCCTTTCACGTATCGCCGGGCGCAATTCTAATATCGTAAACGGTACCTTTTCATCGGTAAGCGGTTGTTTTTCCGTCTCCGTTTTCGATGGTCGCTATATTACGCTAAAGTGCCTGCTGCACAAGCGACAAATTCAAATTTCTGAAAAGTTTTTTCATTAGTTTGTGAAATGCAGTGCAAATACGCTGCGTTCCTGCGAAAATACGCCTGACTACGAGTTGATGGTTATAACATCTGAAACAATTTCGAAACGAAAGGCTCGCTTTTATGCAAACTTACGAATCGGACGCCAATATTGGAAACATTAAGATTCTCGCCGTTGATATGGACAAGACGCTTCTCACCGACGAGCGCGTGCTACCTCAAGGTCTTGATGAGCGCCTGGACAAGCTCGCCGAGGCTGGCATCGTGTTCTGCCCCGCCAGCGGACGCCCTGCCCCCAAGCTCGAGGAGATGTTCGAGGGCATCAAGAACCGCCTCGCCTTTTGTCCCGACAACGGAGCCTGCGTCATCTATCGCGGCAACTATATCTATAAGAGCAACATCGATGTGGCGCTGTATCAGCAGGTCTTGAGCCGTGCCTCGGAGGACCCGCGCGCCGTTCCCGTCCTGTGCTGCTACGACGAGTTCTATGTGCTCGCCCGCGACCATCAGTACCACGACGAGATCAGCGTGTACTACAACACGATCAACTACGTCGATAGCTTTGAGGGCATTGATATCGAGTCCAACAAGATTTCGATCTTCTTCCCCGCCTACGATGCCGAGCCAGCGTTTCGCGAGGACTACAACCCGGCGTTCTCGGACCGACTCTATGTCACCAATGCGGGCCGCGAGTGGATCGACTTTATGAACCTGGGCGTCGACAAAGGCGCCGGCGTCGCGCATCTGTGCGAGCAGCTGGGCATTGATATCGCCGACGCCGCTGCCGTGGGCGACACCTACAACGATATCCCCATGCTGGAGCGCGTCGGACACAGCTTTATCGTGGACAATGCCGAGGAGCACATGAACGCGCATGCCAAGTGGCGCATTCCGAGCAACAACGACGGGGGCGTACTGACGCTCATCGACGCCATCCTGGCGGCTCGTTAAACTCGCCGCCATGCCCGGGGCCGGCCGTTTGATTTTTGTTCGGTCAGGTCCTGGGCTCGCTCGAAGAGCACATTAAGTGCTCTTCGGCTCGTGCGGAATCTACAAAAATCAAACGGCCGGCCCCGGGCATGGCTACGTTGACTTGCTTGCCGCCTGAATGGCGTCTTGGCGTCTAGATACTTGGCTGATTTTTTGGAATGAAGGGGGCTCCTTGTTGGCAAGGAGCCCCCTTCTGTTTTGGTTACTTTGGGATTGTTGGTGCGTCTTTACTTGGCATCGGCCCAGGTTATGCCGGTACTGGCTTCGGCGATTAGGGGTACGCGTAGGTCTACGACATGTTCCATGACGTCTTGGACCATGGTGGTCAGGCGCTCGACTTCGTCGACCGGGCACTCAAAGTCCAGTTCGTCGTGTACCTGCAGGATCATGTGGGCGGCAAAGCCTTCTTCTTCCAGACGGCGACTTACGCGGGCCATGGCGATCTTGATGATGTCGGCGGCGGTTCCCTGCATGGGGTGGTTCATGGCCGTGCGCTCGCCAAAACCGCGGAGTTGCGGGTTTTTGGCCTTGAGCTCCGGAATATGGCGTCTGCGGCCATACATGGTCTCGGCGTAGCCCGTCTGCTTGGCGCGCGCCACCACGTTGTCGAGGAACGTACGCACGCCCGGGTAGGCCTCGTAGTAGCGGTCGATCATGTCGCGCGCCTCGGCCATCGAGATATGCAGCGACTGCGACAGACCGTAGGCCTGCTGGCCGTACACGATGCCAAAGTTCACGGCCTTGGCGCGGCTGCGCAGGTCGGGCGTCACCTCGGACACCGGCACACCAAACACGCGCGCCGCCGTCTCGGCATGGAAGTCCTCGCCCTCGTTAAAGGCGCGCACCAGGTGCTCGTCACCCGAAAGATGCGCCAGCAGACGCAGCTCGATCTGCGAGTAGTCCACCGCCAAAAAGACGCTTCCCTCGCCTGCCGAAAACGCCGTTTTGACGGTGCGGCCCAGCTCCGAGCGCGTCGGGATGTTCTGCAGGTTCGGGTCGCTCGAGGACAGACGCCCCGTTGCCGTGATGGTCTGGTTGTACGTGGTGTGCACACGACCGTCACCACGGCGCAGCGGGCCCAGCGTGTCCAGATAGGTTGACTTGATCTTGGACTTCTCACGCCAGTCCAAAATCAGGCGCACGATCTCGTGGTCGCGGGCAAGATCGCTCAACACCTTGGCATTGGTCGAATAATAGCCGCGCTTAGTCTTCTTGAGGCCCTTGGTCGGAAGCCCCATCACATCAAAGAGCACGTGCGACAGCTGCATGGGACTACCGATGTTAAACGTCTCATCACCCGCCAGGTCGCGAATGCTGCGCTCGACCTCGGCAATCTGGGTCGCCAGACCCTCGGACAGACTGTGCAGGCGCTCGGGGTCCACGAGCATGCCCGCGCGCTCCATCTTGGCAAGTACCGGAACGAGCGGCATCTCGATACCATCGAACACGTTGGCGGCGTTCTCGCGGGCCATGCACTCGCGCAACGGCGCCACGAGCGCCAGCGTCAGGGCCGCAGTACGGGCGGCAGGTGCCGGAGCGTCCTCGCCGGCACCCTCTGCGCCGCGCGCCGCAGGCAGCGCCATCTGCAGATACGTATCGGCAAGATATGCCTCATCGAACTCGGAGCGGTCGGAATCCAGCAGGTAGGCGGCAACCACGGTATCGAAGATGCGCGTGGAATCGACTGCCAGCGGATCCATGAGCTCGGGCTCAGAAGAATCGATGGGCGAAAGCTCGTGTAACAGCACCTTCATATCCGGGCTCGCCACGCGACCCTCCATAAACAGACGCGCGAGCACGCCAGCAATCACGCCGTGGACGAAGTTGAAGCCATCGACTACGGTAGTGGTACCGCCGTCGCCCTCCTCGAGCGCGAACAGGCCCTTGGACGTCGCCAACCACAGCGTGCGCGTCAGTCCAAAGAGCGCGCCCTCTTCCTTGTCGTCGTCCACCACGGCGGCGACCCACTCGCCGGCATCAATCGCGTGGGAGACCTCAGCCGCAACGGCACCAAGCGCGTCGGCATCGCCGGCGGCTGCGCGAACCATAGCAGGTATCTCAAACACACTGGAGGCAGCAGCAGCCCCGCCCTCGCCGCCGATCAGCGCCAAGAAACGGTTCTGCATGGCGGTGATACCAAGCGTGCCCAGCGCCGCGGACACTTCATCGGCAGAAAACGCCGGGAAGGACGTCGCCTCAAAATCGAGCTCGACGGGCGCATCGGTGCGAATTGTCGCAACCTTGCGGCTCAGTAGTGCGTCGTCGATGTGTGCACGCAGGTTCTCGCCCATCTTGCCCTTGACCTCGTCGGCATGCGCGATGACTTCGTCCAGGCTACCGTACTGCGCAATGAGCGCACTCGCCTTTTTGGGGCCGATGCCCGGTACGCCGGGAATGTTGTCCGACGTATCGCCCTTTAGACCGTAAAAATCGGGCACGAGCGCCGGCGTAATGCCGTGATACAGGTCGTCCACGCTCTCGGGCGTCATGATCGCCACGTCGGACAGGCCCTTGCGGGTCGAGACAACGTTGACGTGCTCGGTCACGAGTTGATACATGTCGCGGTCGCCGGTCACCAGTAGCATGTCGCAGCCGGCCTCTTCACCCAGGCGCGCCATGGTTCCCAGGATATCGTCGCCTTCCCAGCCCTCGGACTGCAGAATCGGCACGTTGAGCGCGGTGAGCAGCTCCTTAATCATAGGGAACTGCGCATGCAGATCGGGGTCCATGGGCGGGCGTTGCGCCTTATACTGCGGCAGCATCTCCATGCGCACGCGCGGTTTGCCCTTGTCAAACGCCACGACCACACCGTCGGGGTTAAAGGCATCGATCATCTTAAGAAACATGTTCAGAAAGCCAAAGATCGCGTTGGTGGGACGACCGTCCGGCGCGTTCATGGTCGGCGGCACGGCGTGGAAGGCGCGATGCATGAGCGAGTTGCCGTCGATAACGGCAAAGGTGCGGCGCTTGTCAGACATATTGAATACCTCGCTTTGGGCTGGGCACGGTTTGCTCACACCAGTTTACACGCTCCCCGCCCCGCGACCACCGCACATCAGGCTTCCCCGCCGCCGCGGGCCCGCGCGTGATACGATGGCTCACGGTACATCAACCAGCACGATCGATCCGAAAGGAGCCTGCGTCATGGAGCGTCCCTGCGCATGGAAAAAGTACACGCCACAGCAAGTCGAGGAACTCGAGGAGCTTTGCCGCGGCTATAAGCAGTTTTTGAGCGAGAATAAGACCGAGCGCCTGTGCGTCAAGACCGGCATCAAGATGGCCGAGGAGGCGGGCTACGTCGACTTGGAGACCGTGATTGCCGAGGGCCGCACGCTCAAGGCCGGCGACAAGGTGTACGCCGCCAATCACGGCAAAGACCTCATGCTCGTCAACCTGGGCACCGCCCCGCTCGAGCAGGGCTTTAACATCCTGGGTGCTCACGTGGACTCGCCGCGCCTGGACCTTAAGCAGAATCCCGCCTTCGAGGCCGGCGACATGGCCTACCTCGACACGCACTACTACGGCGGCGTCAAGAGCTACCACTGGGTGGCCTCCCCGCTTGCACTCGTGGGCGTCATCTGCAAAAAGGACGGCACCACCGTCGACATCAACATCGGCGACAAGGCAGACGATCCGGTCTTTACCATCTCCGACCTGCTAATCCACCTCTCGAGCGAGCAGATGTCCAAGCCCGCCAAGGACGCCGTCGACGCCGAGATCCTCGACGTGATCGTGGGCGGCCGTCCCGTCAAGTTCGATGAGGACGACAAGGACGCCCCCAAGGAGCCCGTCAAGCAGATGTTCCTGGACATCCTCAAGGAGCAGTACGGCGTCGAGGAGGAGGACTTCCTCTCCGCCGAGATCGAGGTCGTGCCCGCCGGTCCCGCCCGCGACATGGGCCTCGACCGCTCCATGATTTTGGGCTATGGCCACGACGATCGTGTCTGCGCCTATCCGTCCATGCTCGCCCAGATCGACGTCGCCAACGTGGAGCGCACGAGCATCACGCTCATCGTCGATAAGGAGGAGATCGGCTCCGTGGGTGCCACCGGTATGACGAGCCGCTTCTTCGAGAACACCGTCGCCGAGATCATGACGCTCGCCGGCGAGGATAGCCCGCTGGCCCTGCGCCGCGCGCTCGCCCGCAGCCGCATGCTCTCCTCCGACGTGTCCGCCGGTTTCGACCCGGGCTATGCCGGCAAGTTCGAGACGAAGAACGCCGCCTTTATGGGTCGTGGCCTGTGCTTTAACAAGTACACGGGCAGCCGCGGCAAGGGCGGTTCCAACGACGCCGATGCCGAGTACGTGGCCCTCGTCCGCGACATCATGGACGAGGCCGGCGTGGACTTCCAGACCTGTGAGCTCGGTCGCGTCAACGCGGGCGGCGGCGGCACCATTGCCTACATCATGGCCAAGCTGTCTCTTATACACATCTCCGAGCCCACG
>UQNU01000052.1 GCA_900542555.1 uncultured Collinsella sp. | reverse complement strand
CGCGAGCATGCGCGTGTACGTGGCGGCGGGCGCGGACGGCGGCTTCGACGCCGTCTCGGCCGGTAAGGACGGCCGTGCCGGCACCGAGCCCGCGAAGGGCTGGACCGACATCACTGCCCAGTGCAGGGTCTCGGTCGACGGTAAGACCTTCACCGTGCGCACCAGCGACCTGATCGCCACGCTCGGCGGGGTCGATGCCTTTACCGCGGGCGCCCGCGTGGTCGCCGTGTACAATGCGCCACTCAACAGCGTGTGCAACCACGGCATCGCGAAGGGCAACCCCAACGAGGCCTACCTGCGCTACCCGCGCTCTCCCTTTGCCGACCAGTCCGATGACGCCGGCTTTACCCGCACGCCGAGCGACGACGCGTGCGCCTACACCTGGGATCTCGCGCTCACCAAGCGCGGCAGCGACGGCGACAAGCCGCTTGCCGGGGCGGTCCTGAGCGTCACCGACGACCGCGGCCGCACGCTGGCGGCCGACGGCACGTGGGATGCGGAGGGCAAGGCCACCGTCACCACGGGCGAGGACGGCCGCGTGACCGTCTCGGGCGTGGACTCAGGCAAGTTGGAGGTCCGCGAGCTTAAGGCGCCCAAGGGCTACACCGCCTTTGAGGGCACGCGCTCCGTGACGGTCAAGGCCGAGGGCCTGGACGTCGACCAGGTGGCCGCCGCCAAGCCCAAGCTCACCATCACGGCCGAGTCGCCCCTGCGCGCCGACAGCGCGGACGGGTCGACGGGCAGCCTGGAGGCGTCGCTCATCAACACGCCCACCGGCACACCCCCTAGCATTACCACCGGAGGCTTTATGCCCTCGACTGGCGATATGGCAATGTACGCCGTGGCCGCCGCAGCGGTCGCCGGAGCCGCGCTCATCGTGGTCGCGCTCCTGGTCAAGCGGGGAGGTGGCAGCCATAAAGAGTAGCTGGCAGCCCCACAGAGAGCGGGGCGAGACGTAGCGAAGTAGATGCTAAGACACAGACAGACAGATTTAGATCAAATGGAATTCGAGCAGAAAGCAGAGGAAAAGAAGATGAGCATGAGCAAGAACATCGCACGCCTGGCAGTAACCGCCGGCCTCACAGCAGCGCTGAGCTTCGGTGGCGTCATGGCCCCGGTGAGTATGGCGTTTGCGGCTGAGGGCGGCAGTGCCACAAGCTATGTGCCGACGGCGACAACGATCGGCAACGTAACCATTACTGAGAGCACCTATGCCGACACCACGTTTAAGGGCATCCAGATTTTCAAGGCCACGGTGACACAGGATAAGGCTGATGCGGATGGCGATGGCACCGCTGAAGGAGATTGGAAAGCGGATGGCGATAAGACGCTGTCTGATATCGACTGGGCATCTGATACCGTGAAGGACGCTGTGACCGGGGAATTTGCCGGTGTTCCTGGTGCGCCTGGCGCAGATGCTGGAGCTCAGGCATGGGCCAAGTACATTAACGAAAACAAGGGCAGCAATGTTGACAAGGACGCTCGGGTTGATGCCGGCAGTACACTCGACAAAATCGCTAAGTCGCTTGAAAAACTGACGTGGAAAGACGCGAAGCAGGGCACCAAAGGGACCTTTGATGGAATTGACGCGGGCTACTGGCTCTTTGAGACAAAGTCGGTTGGTAAGACTACTGGGGAAGATGGTAATGATGATGCTTACACCTCGCCGATCTTTACCATCGTCGGCGGCGCCGATGTAAATGCGGAGCCCAAGAAGGACGTCCCCAATGTCACCAAGGCCGTCAAGGACAACAAGGACGGCAAGTGGGTTACGGACGACAGCAAAACTGTTTTCCAAGCTGCAAACAAGGCGGCTGACTCCGCTGCTGGTCAGCTGGTTGAGTATCAGCTTGCCGGTACTGTCGCGAGCAACATCAACACGTACATTAAGTACAGCTACACCTTCACGGACGAGCTTCCTCTCACGATGGCTCCAGAGCTTGGCAATGACAACAAGCCCGTTGTCGAGGTTAAAATTGGCGAGAGCATCGTTAGTTCCGATTCCTACACCGTGTCTTACAGTACGGATGGCGGCAAGAATACCCTGTCCGTCTCTTTTGATAATCTGAAAGAAGCCAAGGATTCCAACAACAACCCTATTACCGTTAACGGCGATTCGAAGGTCTATGTGAATTACAAGGCCAAGCTTGATCCTGAGAAGATTTCGGCAGACATGCTCGGTAAAGCACAGGAGAACAAGGTCAAACTGACCTACTCCAACAACCCGCACACTACTGACACCGGCACCACGGTCGATCACTCCGCCTACGACTACACCTACGGCATCGACGTTATCAAGGTCGGTAGCGATGCAGAAACTAAGCGTCTTGAGGGGGTCGAGTTCACGCTTCAAGAGAAAAACGGCGATACTGTTGAAGAGAAATATATCGACTCCAAGGGCGTGAAGCACGAGAAGACTGACAAGGTTACGTTCAAGACGGACAAGGACGGCAAGATCAACGTCATCGGTCTTGACGAGGGCACCTATATCCTCAAGGAGACCAAGCCTGCCCCTGGCTACAACAACTCTGCTGCCAACGGTGTTACGTTTACCATTGCGCGTGGCACGCTTAAGCAAGACCGTTCTGATGTAATTCCTGAGGTAAATTCTGCCAATGTCACAGCTGCTGATGGCGTCGTGAAAGACAATAAGGCCGCCGCTTCTACCGGTAAGCTCAGCTTCACCATTGTCGACCAGAAGGGCTCCGGCCCCCCGCTCACCGGTCTCAACGGCGTGACCTTCACTTGGATCGCTGGTGGCGCGGTGCTGTGCATCGGCGTGGCACACCTCATCCGCAGCCGTAAGCAGGCTGAGGAGTCCGAGCAGGAGTAACGCTCGCTCACCCATCCCTTTGGCAGGTGGGATGTGATGGCCATGAGACTTGCGGACACTTTTCTCGTCCATCCACGTTCTTGCTTTGCCATTCTCTTTTCGGGGCAGACTCCGCACTGGAGTCTGCCCCGTTCTTTTTGGGATAACGCAGCCAGGCTCCATTGCCCGATGGATCAAGCGTATGAATATCGAACAGATGTTTGCAAATATTGCGTTTACCAGCTGTAAGTGCAAGCGCTCGCAGTAAAATACCCTTGCGACGCATTCCGTGCGCGGGCGGCCGACGACTCGATCGGAGGTCCCCAAATGCTGAAATTCCTTAACGCGCTCGCCGCCCTCGCGGCGGTGGGCACGTTCGTCATCGCGTTTCTTGACTCGTATGAGGTTCGGTTTAAGGTCCGTAGGCGCACGCGCGGTGCGGACGGTGGACGGCATTTGCGCCGCGCGTGCGCAAATAAGAATGCCCGGGGGTAGGATCCCGGGCATTTAACAAAACCAGAAAACTAGGCCGCCCGCGCTCTCGTACACTTACGCGGGGTGCGTCGTTTTCTATTGACATTGTATCCCGAATCGCTCAGCCGATTCGGGACATTTTGAAAACTCAAATGCGGGCCCATACTCGCACTGCGCAATGCTGCCAGGCTGCGTTGTCCGGTGCGGAAGCTCGCTAATCGGCTATTATTTGTTTAGACAACTTGAGTTGTAGAGGAGTGACCGGCGATGGTGCAGGGCGCCAAACATATGAAGAGCAATAACACCGCGGCCAACGGTGGCTCAAGCCCTCAACCCAAACCTCAACCAAAGCCCAAGCGCCGCCGCAAGCGACTGCCGCGCTGGGCCGACCGGCTCATCACCATCGTCATCATCCTCATTGGCGTGGGCCTTATGACCTGGCCGTGGATCTTGGACCGGCTCGAGGCCTCGGGCGTGTTCAACCAGATCAGCACGGTGTCCAGCACCGTGGACGCGCTGTCTGCCGAGGAGCGCGAGCGCATCCTGCTCCAGGCGCGCTCCTTTAACGAGCAACTGGCGGGCGAGGCCACCGAGCTCCCCGCCGACCAGATCGAGCCCTACGCCCAGCAGCTCATCTTTGACCGCGACCCCATGATGAGCTGGGTCGAGATTCCCTCCATCGACGTGAGCATGCCCATCTACCACGGCACGAGCGAGGAGGTCCTCATGGCGGGCGTCGGCCACCTGGAGGGCACGAGCCTGCCGGTGGGCGGCACCTCGACGCATTGCGTGCTCACCGCGCACTCGGGCATGCGCAACCTGAGCATGTTCGACGACATCCATTCGCTGGAGCCCGGCGACCTGGTGCTGCTGCACACCATGAACAAGACGCTCGCCTACAAGATGGTGGACTCCGAGGTCGTGCTGCCCGAGGAGATGGAGTCGCTGACCATCGAGCCCGGCGCCGACAAGGTGACGCTCGTCACCTGCACGCCCTACGGCGTGAACGACCATCGCCTGCTGGTGCATTGCGTGCGCACCAAGTACAGCAAGAAGGACGTCGACAAGCAAAAGTCGCTGGCCGGCCGCCACTGGGGCAAGCGCGAGTTTGCCGTGCTCATCGTAGTCGTTGCCATTGTGCTGTTGCTGCTGGACATCGTGATCCACGCGGTCCGCAAACGCCGCAAGGCCAAGGCCTCGGCATAAGACATTCTTCAGAACCACCACAATGGGGACAGGCACCTTTGTGGCGGTCGGGACTCCCAAACCATCACAACATTCGATGAAAATTTCGATTTTGGCGAAAAGCGTCGAATGTTGTGATGGTTTTCGTTGCGGACGAGACGGTCTTCGTTGCGGACAGTACGGTCTTCGCTATGGACGGTGCGGTTTCGCTGTAGAATCGCCGGCCCGCCGCCTGCCAGCCCGCCGTCCTCGTTACGTTTTCGCTGCATTTGGGTAAAGCGCCTGCTCCAAGCCGGCGTTGCCTTGTATACTAGAGCGGTTTATCTGTTATGCGGAAGGGAGCGCCTATGGCACTCAGCGAGAAAGACGTGCGCGGCATCGCCGAGTACGCAAAGATCGCACTGACCGATGACGAGCTCACCCAGATGACGTCCTACCTGAACGACGCCATCCAGATGCTCGAGCCCGTCCTGCAATATGACTTACCCGACGTGGAGCCCACGTTCCATCCCATCGGAAGCCTGTCCAACGTGATGGGCGATGACCTGCGCGAGCCCGAGCGCGACCTGCCGCTCGACGTCGCGCTCGAAAACGCCGGCAGCGCGCGCGACCGCTACTTCCGCGTGCCGTCCATTTTGGGAGAGGGGGAGAGCGAGTAATGGCGCAGAGCTTCGATTCCCTTACCGCCGCCCAGATCGCCGCGGGCGTTTCCGCCGGCGACTTTACCGCTACCGAGGTGGCTCAGGCCTCCCTTGCCGCCATCGAGGCGCGCGAGGGCGGGGTTCAGGCATTCCTGCAGGTGGCGCCCGAGCTTGCGCTCGAGGCCGCCGCGCGCGTGGATGCCGACCGTGCCGCAGGCAAGCCGCTGCCCCCGCTCGCGGGCGTGCCGCTGGCCATTAAGGACAACATGAACCTCGTGGGCACGCGCACCACCTGCGCTTCCCGCATGCTCGAGAACTACCAGAGCGTCTACACCGCCACCTGCGTCCAGCGCATGCTCGACGCCGGCTGCCTGCCCATGGGCAAGGCCAACATGGACGAGTTTGCCTTTGGCAGCTCCACCGAGAGCTCGGCGTTCCACCGCACCAACAACCCCTGGGATACCGAGCGCGTGCCCGGCGGCTCCTCGGGCGGCTCCGCTGCAGCCGTCGCCGCGGGCGAAGTCGCGCTCTCGCTGGGCTCGGACACCGGCGGTTCCATTCGCCAGCCGGCGTCGCTGTGCGGCGTGGTGGGCTTTAAGCCCACGTATGGCGCCGTGAGCCGCTACGGCGTGGTTGCCTTTGGCTCGTCGCTCGACCAGGTGGGCCCCTTTGGCCGCACGGTCGAGGACGTTGCGCTGGCCATGAACGCGCTTACCGGCGCGGGCCACGATCCATACGACTGCACCAGCCAGGATTGTGCCGTCGACTTTACCGAGCATCTCAACGACAGCATCGAGGGCAAGCGCGTGGGCATCATCCCTGCGTTTATGGAGGCCGAGGGCTTGACGCCCGAGGTCAAGGCCGCTGTTCAGCGCGCCGCCCAGGAGCTGCAGAACCAGGGCGCCGAGCTGGTCGAGGTCGACCTGCCGCATCTGGATGCCGCCATCGCCGCCTACTACGTCATCGGCCCGGCTGAGGCGTTCTCCAACCTGGCCCGCTTCGACGGCATTCGCTACGGCTATCAGGAGGAGGGCTGCGCCAACCTGTCCGACCAGAGCTCGCTTTCGCGCGCCCATGGCTTTGGCGCCGAGGCCAAGCGCCGTCAGATGCTCGGCGCCTACCTGCTGAGCTCGGGCGTGTACGACAAGTACTACTACGCCGCGCAAAAGGCTCGCACGCTCATCACGCAGGACTACGATGCCGCGTATGCCAAGGTGGACACCATCCTCATGCCCGCCTCGCCGCGCACGGCCTTTAAGTTTGGCGAGATCAGCGACCCCACGCAGATGTACCTCTCCGACCTGTACACCATCTCGCTCAACATTTGCGGCAACGGTGGTATCTCGGTGCCGCTAGGCCTGGGCGAGGATACTCAGTTGCCCGTTTCTGCCCAGCTGGTGGGTCCGGCGTTTAAGGACCGTCAGCTGCTCACGTTTGCCCGCGCCCTGGAGCGCGGCTTTGCCGATGCCGCCACGGGTGCGCCCGCGCTTTCCGTCGCGCCCGATTTTGCCGGGAAGGGAGGCGAGCTGTAATGAAGGAGCTTTCCGAGGTCCTGCAGGATTGGGAGGCCGTGATCGGCCTGGAGATCCATACCGAGCTCACCGCACTCGATACCAAGATGTTCTGCAACTGCAAGCTCAGCCACGATGACGAGCCCAACGCCAACGTGTGCCCGGTGTGCCTGGGCCTGCCCGGCGCCCTGCCGGTGCCCAACAAGCGCGCCATCGAGAGCATCGTCAAGGCCGGCCTCGCCACCAACTGCGAGATCCAGCGCCACTCGATGTTCTACCGCAAGCACTACTTCTATCCCGATATGGCCAAGAACTTCCAGACCACGCAGGGTCCGGTCGCCTTTGCCATGTACGGCCACCTGGACCTGGATGTGACCGGTCGCGGTGCCGCCGAGCGCCCCGACTGCGCGTTTGGCGAGGCCGAGGCTCAGAGTCTGGCGAGTGCTTCGGCCAACGCCGAGGGCCTGTCCACGTCCATGACGTCGACCATGCGTGAGGGAAACCAGCGTGCCGGTCACCTGGCCAGCTATGACGCGTCCAACCTGCAGATGCCCGAGCGTCGCGAGGACGGTTCCTACACGGTGCCCATCCGCATCCTGCGCATCCACATGGAGGAGGACGCCGCCAAGATGGTGCACGTGGGCGGTGCCGAGGGCCGCATTACCGCCGCGGCCGAGTCGCTCGTCGACTACAACCGCTGCGGCACGCCTTTGATTGAGCTCGTGACTGAGCCCGATCTGCGCACGCCCGAGGAGGCTCGTCTGTTTATGGAAAAGCTCCGTCGCATTTTTGTGACGCTGGGCATCTCGGACTGCTCCATGGAGAAGGGTTCCATGCGCTGCGACGGCAATGTGTCGCTGCGCCGCCGCGGCGAGACCAAGCTGGGCACCAAGACCGAGCTTAAGAACCTCAACTCGTTTAAGAGCCTGCATGACGGCCTTGCCTACGAGATCTGCCGCCAGGCCGAGGTGCTCGAGGAGGGCGGCATCATCTACCAGGAGACCCGCCACTGGGAGCCCAGCCGCAAACGTACCGTGGTCATGCGCGTGAAGGAGACGGCCGACGACTATCGTCTGTTCCCCGATCCCGACCTGGCGCCGTTTGATCTGGATGACGAGTTCATCGACCGCTGCCGTGGCGAGATCCCCGAGCTGCCCGATGCCAAGCGTGCCCGTTTTGAGGCCGACTTTGGCATTAAGGCAGCGGACGCCGAGCAGATCGCCGGCGACCCGGAGTTTGCTGAGTTCTTTGAGGCCGCCGCTGCCGGCATGGCTGGCAAGGAGGCTCAGACGGTCGCAAACCTGCTGGTGAACGAGATGATCGCCTACCTTAAGGGCGCGGGCGTCTCGCTCGCCGAGTCCGGCATCGCGCCGGCTCAGGTGGCGGCGCTTGCCAAGCTGCTGGCGACCGATGCCATCAGCTCCAACCAGGCGCACGAGGTCTTTGAGGCCATGGCCCAGACCGGCGACGACCCCAACCAGATCGTCGACGAGCGCGGTATGCGTCAGGTGAGCGATGCCGGCGCGCTACAGCCGATCGTGGACGAGGTGCTGGCTAACTGTGCCGATCAGGCGCAGCAGTATCGTGACGGCAACCAGAAGGTCATCGGCTTTTTGGTGGGCCAGTGCATGAAGGCGAGCCGCGGCAAGGGCAATCCGAAGCTCTTCAACGAGTTGCTGAGAACGTCGCTCTCGTAAGCGGGAACCCGGGAGCCCCGGCAGGGCGGGTGCTTCCTCAAAATTTCGAACAGTCCTGCGCAAGACGAAGGCCACATTAAGTGGCCTTCTTTGCGTGCGGAACTCATTTTGAGGAAGCACCCGCCCTGCCGGGGCTCCCGGGTTCTGCAACGACTCGGCCGTTCGGGTCAGGTGGGGCTGAATGGAATAGAGTGAATGGGCGCGCCGTTTGGCGCGCCCATTGTTTTGTGGATGTGGCGCAGGGACGGTCCCCTTGGTCACATCGCGCCTCAAGATTTCCAAAAAGTTAACCTTTGTTGACCTTGATAGTTAGATAAACTAAACTATTTTCCAAAAGTGTGCTCGAGCAAACTTGTTTACTCGGGTGCTGAGGCACCGTGCCGCGTCCAATGCGGCAAAAGGGAGAAGCAACATGAAGAAGTCGACGTTCAATACCCTGCTTGTCGGTGGCGGTTTTCTGCTTGGCACGGCCGGCATCAAGCTGCTTACCAGCGCTCCGGTCAAGAATGCCTGCGTGCAGGGTATCGCGTGCGGCATGCGCATCAAGAACGGCTACCAGGACATGGTCGAGCAGGCCAAGGCTAATGTCGACGACATGGTTGCCGAGGCGGCCTACATCACCCAGAGCGAGGCCGCTGCTGACGAGGCAGCCGAGTAACGCTCCTAGGCACAAACTATGAGATTCTCGATTATTAGCGAGATCCCCGGCAGGACCCGCCTCCAGTTGGCGGGTCCTGTGCCAGAGAGCGATCTCGATGCACTTCTTAAGCTCAGCGGCGATATCGACGGCGTGCACAAGGTGCGCGTTTATGGCCGTATTGGCCAGATGGCGCTGGAGTACGACGAGCTGCGCCGCGCGAGCGTGCTCGACGCCTTGGGCGCACTCGATGCTCAAGCTATCGCCGATGCCAAGTCGGGTTACGTGATGCAGCTTGAGCCACGCAAGCACAAGCTCGTCATGGATCTTGCCACACTTATCGGCGCCCACTACGCGCGCCGCTGGTTCTTGCCGACGCCTCTGCGTGCGGTGTTTGTCGTGGCCGGTTACATGGCATTTTTGCGCGCTGCCCTTCATGAGCTGGCACAGCCGCGCCTGACCGTTCCTGTGCTCGACGCTTCGGCCATCGGCATTTCGTTCGTCAAGCGTGATGTCGACACCGCGGGCCAGACGATGTTCCTACTCAACGTGGGCGAGCTGCTCGAGGACTACACCCGCGCCATGAGCGAAAACGAGCTCATCAACTCGCTGCTCGATGTGCCCGACAAGGCGCAAAAGGTCGTCGGTGACACCGAGGTAAGCGTTGCCGCCACCGAGCTTGAACCCGGCGATTTGGTCGCCGTGCGCACCGGCATGTCCATTTGCATCGACGGTGTTGTCGAGCAGGGGAGCGCTATGGTCAACCAGGCGACCCTGACCGGCGAGCCGCTGGCCGTCGAGCGCAGCGTGGGCGACGACGTGTTTGCCGGAACCGTTGTGGAAGACGGCAGCATCTTGGTGCGCGTGCGCGCCAACACGGCGCAGACCAAGCTGCGCTCGATCGTCTCGCTCGTGCAGACGGCCGACTCGCTCAAGTCCGAGGGCCAGTCGCATATGGAGGACCTTGCCAACAAGATCGTCCCGTGGAATTTCCTGCTTGCGGGTTTGGTTGCGCTCACCACGCGTAGCCTCATTAAGACCTCTGCGGCGCTGATGGTCGACTACTCGTGTGCACTCAAGCTCACGGGCTCCGTCGCCGTCATGACCGCTATGAGCGATGCTGCCAAGATGGGCGTCATGGTCAAGGGTGCGAAGTACTTTGAGTCGTTTGCCAAGGCCGACACCATTGTGTTTGATAAAACCGGCACGCTCACCGAGGCGCAGCCGCGTCTTGCCTGCGTGCTCACCACCGATGGCTGGAGCGAGGACGAGATCCTGCGCCTTGCCGCTTGCTTGGAGGAGCATTTCCCTCATCCGGTGGCGCGTGCCGTGGTCAACGCCGCCCGCGAGCGCGGGCTCGAGCACCGCGAGCGCCATGCCGCCGTCGAGTACATCGTGGCGCACGGCATCGCTTCGTCCATCGAGGGGCGTCGCGCCATCATCGGTTCCGCGCACTTTGTGTTTGAGGATGAGAGTGCGCAGCTCGAATCCGACATCAAGGAGCGCATTGAGTCCCAGATGCAGGGTCTATCGCCGCTGTATCTGGCGGTCGATGGCAAGGTCGTCGGCGTGCTCGGTATCGAGGATCCGCTCAAACCTGGCGTGCGCGAGGCCATCGCCGACCTGCATGCGCTGGGCGTCAAGCACGTGGTCATGCTCACGGGCGACTCGGAGCGCACGGCCGAGCGCATTGCGCGCGAGGCGGGTGTCGACGAGTTTAAGGCCGAGCTGCTGCCCGAGGACAAGTACGCGTATGTTGAGCGGATTAAGCGCGAGGGGCGCCACGTTGCCATGGTGGGCGACGGCGTCAACGATTCGCCGGCGCTGGGCCTGGCCGATGTGGGTCTGGCCATGGGCGGTGGAAGCGACATCGCCAAGGAGGTCGCCGATATCATCCTGACCGATACGGATCTGGCTGCGATCGTGCGTCTACGCCGTATGAGCCAGGGGCTTATCGACCGTCTGACGAGTTCGTATTCCAAGGTGATGCTCACCAACTCGGCGCTGTTGGCATTGGGTATTACCGGCATGATCACTCCGCAGACGTCGTCACTACTGCACAACGGCTCAACGATCGCCTACAGTCTGGGCAACGCAAAGGCGTACCTGCGTTAGCGGACGTGTTCGCCCACGTTATCTGGCCTGCGCCCAGACGGCATCGGTGTCGTCCGGGCGCAGGTCTTTTGCATTTGATTATTTGCTAGCTTCTCTATATAGTGTTGCTAACGGTGCTAGCAATTGAAGCGAGCGGGATCAACGTGGGTGCTGTTAGCGGCATGGCACAGGTGAACGTTCGCGTGGATCGCCAGGTCAAGGATCATGCGGAGGAAGCGTTGCGGCTTTCGGGCAGATCACTGCCCGAGCTCATCAAAAAGGTGGTGGCCAAGGTCGCACAGGGTGGCGGGCAGTGTGAGGAAGTGCTGTCTGCCGTTGATGGCCGGCAACAGACCGTCGCGCACGATACTCCGTTCGCCGCATCATGGGCGGCGGCGGATCAGCTTTACGCGGACCTGGGCATCGCTACGTCGTCCGTATCCGACGATCGCGATTGGGACGTAATCTATTCCGAAGCCATGGACGAGCGCTATCGCCAAAAGGGGATGATCCTGTGAGCGGGGCTCCCCTCAAAATAATGGTGGACGCCAACGTATGGGTTGATTCGTTTTGCGTCGACCATGCCGAGTCGCTTGCCGCGCGTGCGTTTATTGGACAGGCGACGGAGACGGGGGCATTGCTGTTCTTTCCGGTGCATATCGCCAAGGACGTGCTGTACGTTGTCCAACACGAGCTGAAGCGTAGCGTTCTTGCCAGCGGGGGAGCACTCGACGAGGCGTCTGCCCGTGCAATTGGCGATGCGGCGCTGGCGTTTGTTCGAAACATGACCGAAAACGCCACGGCCGTGGGTGCAGATTCGTCGGACCTTTGGCTGGCCGACAAATACTTAGCGCTCCATCGCGATTACGAGGACAACTTGGTACTCGCCGCATGCAAGCGCGCGCAGGTTGATTACTTGGTGACCAACGATCGCAAGCTGCTCGAACATGCCGATCTTGCAGCAAAGACCCCGCGTCAAATGATGCCGATTCTGGCCTTGGCCGAACGCGGCGGCGCGGCCATCCGTTGACGCGAACTGTTTGCGGGCCTCTTGGACGACGATGCGCCAAGGGGCCCGCGTCTGCTATTTACAAAAGCTCGGCCTTAATGGCGGGACTTTCTGCGAGCTGCTCGGCTGCCTTTTCTTCGGAGCTGTTGAGCGCGGCTAAGCTGCGGTAGACCCACTCGTTGACCTGGGTGTTCTTGACGCCTGCGGTCTGCATAAGGGCGCCTACCTCACGGATTGCTGCGAACAGATCGGCCTTGGGCCCCGCGAGCTCGACCTCGATGCCGTGGTAGGCGGCCACGCCGCGGTTCTCACTCACGTGGTCGATAAAGCCCTCGACGGTCTCAAGCTGCTGGGCGAGAGCTGCATCATCGTCAGCGTCCAGCGCGACGAGTGCGTTCGATACCGTGAGGGCGGGATGTCCGCAGGGGACAAAGCCTTCGATGACATCCATAGCTTCGGTAATGGTTGAGCCCAGGCCTGTGAGGGCATTGACGAGTTGCTGCTTGGTATCCATAACGGTCCTTTCGACGGGTCAATTGTGTTTGGCGAAAATATACGTGACGCGATCGGTAGCAAAAGTGCGAAGTGCGGCGCACATTGGGGTCTTCACAGCTCGTGCATAGAACAGCTGTCCGCTTTCAGAACGTGGTAAGATAACACTCCACAAGCGGGGCTCGCCCCGCATGTTCCTTGAAAAGTCGACGGTTATCGGGTGTTTGCAGACCCGATACCATCCAGACTTTCCCGACATTCGGGGGCGACTGGTTTCGACACGATAGCTCTGAGAGAGGAAGCAAGCCGAGGTCTCCTCGCCTCGTTAAACAGGGGTACCGTCAAATTGAATTGACAACAACTCTTCTTTTGAGCCTATGGCTCTCGCTGCTTAATTTATAGCGGCGCGTCAACCCGGTGATTTCCCCGCCACCGGTGCGACGTCATTTTAGGGGAATGCTCCTGCGCACGTAATCGGTATGGCGCAGGCTAAGACCGAACCGGTTAGGACGCCGCGAGCGTGTCGCTGCGCGCAAAGCGTCCGAGACTAAACCAGCGACTGAGCTTGGAGATGCCAATCAGGGGGCTTTCGTGGACCGGAGTTCGATTCTCCGCGCCTCCACCAATAGTTACAGGCAGGTAGATATTCGTATCTACCTGTGTTTTTTTCTAGTCCGTACCGCGGAGAATCGAACTCTGTGCAGGGCGCGGGCGTAAAGAAAACGCGTGAGCGTTTTTAGCCCGCGGGCGAGGACGCCGGCAGGCGGCCGAAGCCGGTGCGTATTTGCGCAGCAAATACGCGGATTCTCCGCGCAAACTTCCGACTCAAAACGGATGCGATGGTTGTCGAATTTCAGCTGGCCTCGCCCCGCATCAACGGATCCCCCGTACCGCGGAGAATCGAGCTCTGTGCAGGGCGCGGGCGTAAAGAAAACGTCTTGGCAACGCAGACCGGGACACGCTTTCCCAATGGCGGCCCAGGCGGAAAGTCCATCCCGGAATCCGCGCTCAGACTGGGACGTAGTTTCCGGATAGCGCCTCAAGCGGAAACTGCGACCCGGAATCGAGCCGTAGAGTGGGACATGCTTTCCCAATGGCAGCTCAAGCGGAAAGCGCGTCCCGGAATCTAAGCTCGGAATGGGATTCATTTTCCTGATGGCGGGCTCAGCGGAAAATGCGATCCGGAATTTGCTCTGAGAACGGGACACGCTTTCCCGCCGACCGCTCCGCCCTCCTCAACTCCAAAAACTGCGCGCTCGCCATCCCAAAACTGGGTAGAAGAGAGCCAAAACGCAATCGCAGGAGGTCAACATGACTGCAGAAGATAAGGCAAAGAACGCCGACAAGGTCGCGCTCGTTTTGGAGGGCGGCAGCTTTCGCGGGCAATTTACCGCGGGCGTGCTCGACGTTCTCATGGAGGCTGGCGTCGAGATTCCGGCGGTATATGGCGTATCGGCCGGCGCCCTCAACGGCGTGAACTACAAGTCGCACCAGATCGGCCGTGCCAATCGCATCAACCTGGCTTTCTGCAGCGACAGCCGCTTCATGGGCGCCGCATCGTTTGCGTCCACGGGCTCTATTGTGGGTTACGACTTTATCTTCAACGATGTCCAGGACCGCCTAGATCCCTTTGACAACGAGACGTTCGACGCAAGCTCCATCGAGATGTACGCCGTCGCGACGGACATGCTTTTTGGAACCGCCACGTACCTCCCGGTCAAAAGCGCCGTGCTCGATCTCGATGCCGTGCGCGCATCAACGTCGCTGCCGCTGGTGACGCCGCCGGTCGAGATTGACGGGCACAAATACGTCGACGGCGGCGTAGCCGATTCGGTCCCCATCGAGCACGTGCTGGAGGAGGCGGGCTTCGATCGCGCGGTTGTCATTGTCACGCAGGACCGCTCATACGAGAAAAAGCCCTACGAGTTTATGCCCGCCGCACGCGCTCGCTATGCCGACTACCCCTACCTGCTCGAGGCTATCGAGACGCGCCACGACCGCTATAACATCCAGCGCATGCATCTGTGGAAGTATGAGCGCGAGGGCCGCGCGCTGGTCGTCGCTCCGCAAAAGCCGGTCGAGGTCGGCCACGTTGAGCACGATTCGGCAAAGCTTTTGGACCTGTATATTCAGGGCCGCCAGGAGGCAAAGCGCCTGCTCGCGGAAATCCAAGAGTTCGTTGAGCGCTAGCGACGGCGAACCCTCAAAAAATGACAACAGCTAAAGAGCTGGAAAATCACGGCTCGTGGATGACATGTGCAGAAACTCTGGTCGGAGCCAAAATACCTGTTGACTCGTACGGCGAGCGGGGTAATATGGACGGGTTACTTGCAGAGCCCCGTGAATCTCTGTAACAACACGTACTGTACATGGAGGAGTCTAAGTGATTTCGAAATCGACTCACTACGCCAAGCAGGGCGAGGTCCAGCGCAACTGGGTTCTCGTCGACGCCGATGGTGCTGTCCTGGGCCGTCTTGCCACCCAGATCGCAATGATTCTGCGCGGTAAGAACAAGCCCCAGTTCACGCCCAACAGCGACTGCGGCGACTTCGTTGTCGTCATCAACGCCGATAAGGTCCAGCTTACCGGTAACAAGGCCGACACGAAGACCTATTATCGCCACAGCGGCTACAACGGCGGCCTCAAGGCTGAGAGCTTCCGCCAGGCTATGGAGAAGCACCCGGAGAAGGTCATCGAGCGCGCCGTTCGCGGTATGCTGCCCAAGACCACCCTCGGCCGTGCCCAGATGACCAAGCTTAAGGTCTACGCTGGTGCCGAGCATCCGCATGCTGCCCAGAACCCCACGAAGATTGAGCTGGAGGCTTAAAGATGGCTGAGAACACCGTTGTCTACCAGGGTACCGGCCGTCGTAAGAACGCCGTCGCCCGCGTCCGTCTCGTCCCCGGCACCGGCAAGGTGACCATCAACAAGCGTGACGCCGAGCAGTATTTCGGCCGTCATCAGCTCGTTGAGAACGCCCTTGCTCCCTTCAAGGTGACCGACACTGCCGGTCAGTTCGACGTTATCGCTCTGTGCGATGGCGGCGGCATTTCCGGTCAGTCCGGCGCTCTGCGCCTGGGCATCGCCCGCGCTCTTCTGAACGCTGGCGACTACCGTGCTGACCTCAAGAAGGCCGGTTTCCTTACGCGCGATGCTCGCGTGGTCGAGCGCAAGAAGTACGGCCTCAAGAAGGCCCGCCGCGCTCCCCAGTTCTCCAAGCGCTAAGGTTTTATCTCCTTTCGAGATACAATGTACAAGCGGGGCCTGCCGATTCCTCGGCGGGTCCCGCTTTTCTTTTTCGACTAGGGTGGGCGGTTGCATATCGCCTGCTAGGGAAGGAGCGATCCTATGCCCCAGAACATCTTCGGTACCGATGGCGTCCGTGGCGTCGCCAATGCCGACCTCTCGTGCGATCTCGCGTTTCGCCTGGGCCGCGCGGCGACCAAGTTCCTTGGTCCGGATATCTGCATCGGCCGTGACACGCGCCTTTCGGGCACCATGCTCGAGAGTGCTCTGACCGCCGGTATTATGGCCGAGGGCGGCCGCCCGCATTGCTGCGGCGTCATCCCCACGCCTGCCGTGGCACTGCTCACTGTTCAGAACGAGCTCGACGGCGGCATCGTCATCTCTGCTTCGCATAATCCGCCGGAGTTCAACGGCATTAAGTTCTTTAGCCGCAAGGGCATGAAGCTTCCCGATGCTGTCGAGGAAGAGATCAGCGCCTGGGTCATGTCCGAGGAAGCCATGGCTGCCGACACGCTGCCGACCGGTGCCGGCGTGGGCCACATCATCAAGATGAAGGACGCCCGCAAGGCATATGTCGATCATGCCCTGTCTCTTATACACATCTGACGCTGCCGACGAAGCTAGAAGTGTAGA
>UQNU01000051.1 GCA_900542555.1 uncultured Collinsella sp. | reverse complement strand
CGAGATGACGTCGAGTCTCGTGGGCTCGGAGATGTGTATAAGAGACAGCTCATCAGCAGCGCCTTCGCCCTCGGTGGCACCCTCGCTTGCGGCCTTCTCGGCGGCAAGGCGGGCACGGCGCTCGGCAAAGGTCTCCTTCTTTGCGGGCGCAGCCGTCTCGACGGCATCCTCGTCCGCATCGGAATCATCATCGGCGGCAGCCTTCTTGGGCTTGACCGGGGCCGACGCGGCCTCGCTTACCGGGTCGATGATCTCGGACTGAACAACGGCCGTCATCTTTTCCTGCGTCTCGCGGAACTGACGGATGGCACGGCCGATCGTACGGCCCATCTGCGGGAGCTTATCCGGGCCAAACAGCAAAAAGCCGAAGACCACGATGATCGCGAGCTCACCCTCTCCAATACCAAACACACATACCTCCAAGGCTCGATGTGAGTCGAGCCCGCACCGCGCCATTCGGCCGGAACTCGTCTATTCATTCGGTCAAGTATAGCGCCCGGACGCCAAAACGTCCGAGCGCATCACAAACATATGCCAAACGGCATGCCCTTTTGGGGGCAAAGATTATGCAGCGGTGATCGAAATCTCCTGGTCGACACCCAACAGCTGAACCACGCGCATCACCGGGGGCTGCACATTGGTGCAGCTAAAGCGCTTGCCGTGGTCGACCGCGTGGTGCGCGGCGCCCACGAGCACGCCAATGCCCGTCGAGTCGATGTAGCTCACCTGGGCAAAATCGAGCTCAACGGCCTCAGTGGGCTGCTCGAGCGCCAGGTCGATAGCATTGCGCAGGCTATCGGCGTTAGAGATATCGATCTCGCCGGTTACCTTAATGGTGTAGGTCTCCGGCGTGGGGTTGGTGGAAATACCCAAATCCATGTATACGCTCCTTTACGTATCGAAAGTGCGGATAGTACTGGGCGCGGACTTGC
The DNA here is from genome assembly GCA_900542555.1 of uncultured Collinsella sp. Classification (GTDB taxonomy): domain Bacteria; phylum Actinomycetota; class Coriobacteriia; order Coriobacteriales; family Coriobacteriaceae; genus Collinsella. The sequence continues at coordinate 15,939 of UQNU01000051.1, read as the reverse complement.
GGGGCCCTAGACGTTAGGCGCGCTCGGCACGAGCAAGCTCGGCAGCGACAAGCTTAACGGCCAGCACCAGCACGTCGAGCGCGGCCTCCAGGTCCTCGACCGTGGGATAGCTCGGCGCAATACGGATGTTGGTATCGCGCGGATCCTTGCCATAGGGCCAGGTGGCACCGGCCGGCGTGAGCTTGACGCCCAGGTCGGCGCAAAGCGCGGCGACCTTCTGGGCCGAGCCCTCGGGACCATCGAAGCTTACAAAGTAGCCGCCGCGGGGGTGCGTCCAGGTGGCACAGCCCGTATCGCCCAGGCCCTCGGTGAGCTTGCGCTCAACGGCCTCAAAGCGCGGGCGCAAGAACTCGGCATGCTTTTTCATGTGCTCCTTGACCGCCTCGATGGTGGGAAGGAAGCGCACGTGGCGCAGCTGGTTGAGCTTATCGGCGCTGATAAGGCCGGCCTTCAGGCGCTTGGAGAACTCGGCGATGACCGCGGGGCTCGCACCGATGAAGCCGATGCCGGCGCCCGGGAAGGTAATCTTGGACGTCGAGGCAAAAGCCACCACGCGGTCCTCGGTGCCCGCCGCGCGAGCGAGGTCGAAGATATTGGCGAGCTCGTCGGTCTCGTCGTACAGGTCGTGCACGCAGTAGGCGTTGTCCCAGAAGATGCGAAAATCGGGCGCGACCGTGGGCATCTCGACCAGGCGACGTACGGTGTCCTCGCTAAAGGTGATGCCCGTGGGGTTGGAATACTTGGGCACGCACCAGATGCCCTTGATGGAGTCGTCGGCTGCAGCCAGGCGCTCGACCTCGTCCATGTCGGGGCCGTTGTCGGTCATCGCGACGGGGACGTTCTCGATACCCAGATCGGCGGTGATGCCAAAGTGGCGGTCGTAGCCGGGAACAGGGCACAGGAATTTGACCTTCTTGCCGTCGTGCGCGGCCTCGTAAGCCTCCCAGGGCTCGCTGCCGCACGAGCCGCAGCGCCAGAACATGCCAGCGATATCGTGCTCGATAAGCAGGCTCGACGAACCCAGTACAAGCGTCTGCTCGGCGGGGCAACCCAGGAACTCCCCTGCCAGCTTGCGTGCCGAGGGAATGCCCTCAAAGCAGCCGTAGTTGGAGCAGTCGACATTGCCGTCGTGCAGATCGGCATCGGCATTGAGGATATCGAGCATGGGTCGAGAGATGTCCACCTGGGAGGGCGACGGCTTGCCGCGGGCCATGTCGAGCGCTAGGCCCTTGGCCTTGACCTCGGCGACCTCGGCCTTGAGCGCATCGATGGCGGCATCGAGTTCGGTGGTTTCCATCTTCTGGTAGATCGTCTGCATGGGGTGCGACCTTTCGCGAAGCGGTACGTTGCAGTTCGTCTAAGTATAGACCGCCACCGCCGCAACGGTATGAAGCCGTGATAGATTAAGTCCATCGCAATAAATTACGAATCGGCGCGCATGCCGGCGCGGGGCGCCCAGGGAGGCACTATGGAGTACGGATCGTTTCAGGCCGAGGAATTCGGCGACCTGCAGCGCCTGGTCGACGGACTGTTTTACGACCGCCACGCCATCGACCGCCTGGATCTCATCGTGCAGGCCGAAATCTTGGACCTGGCGCCCGATCTCATGGAAATCGTCAACCTGCTACCGCCCGGCTATTACGACCGCCAGTCACTTTGCGACCAGCTCAACTCCGCCTTGGCCGCCCACGGCTGGGGCGCCGTCTACGGAACGGTGGAATAAACCTAGTCATTGGGGCCCGTGGCCAAATAAATGAAACGCCGTTTGTGACAGTACTCACAAACGGCGTTTTTTGACCACGGGGGTATCTGGCAGGGGGCCAGTAGCACCCGGATCCGAGTTTCGAACGCATCCAAACCGGTTCTGGTGTCTTTTTTCGAGCTTTTACTCGTCCTTGGGCGCGGGGTGTTTGCAGACCACGCTCATGTAGATCATACCGAGCACGGCAGCGGTGACCGAACCGGCAAGGATGGCGGCCTTGGCGGCCAGAACCTCAAACTGGGCCGTCGGGAAGGCAAGGCCGCTGATGAGGATCGACATCGTAAAGCCGATACCGCCCAGAATACCCACGCCGGCAATCATGTGCCAGTTGACGTTGCGCGGCAGCTCGCAGGCCTTGAACTTGACCAAGGCGAACGTCATGCCAAAGATACCGATCGGCTTGCCCAGCAGCATGCCAAAGTACACGCCGAGCGTCACCGGGTCGGTGAGCAACGTGCTCATATCCACACCCACCAGGCGAACCTGTGCGTTCACGAACGCAAAGATCGGCAGAATCACAAAGTTGACCGGCGTGGAGATCAGACGCTCCATGCGGATGAGCGGCGGGGTCACGCGGTGCATGACGCGCTCGACCCTGGTGGTCGAGACGGTAAAGTCATGCTGGTCCAAGATGTGCGCCTCGTCGTCGTAGCGGTCATCGAGCAGCGGCAGGCACTCGCCCAACCAATCGGTAAGGCTGTCGAGCTTAACACCACACTTGGCCGGGATGGTAAAGGCCAGGATGACGCCGGCGAGCGTGGCATGTACGCCGCTCTTGAACATGCAGAACCACAACAGCAGACCCAGTACCGAATACGGGGCGAGGCGGTAATGCTGCGTCTTGTTGAGCCACACGAGCGCGCAGGTCACAAGCGCGGCGGCGCCCAACCAAAACGGATTGGGGCTCTGACCGTAGAAGATGGCGATGGCGGCGATGGAGATGAGGTCGTCGGCAATGGCGAGCGTCGAGAAGAACACGCGCACGCCGTTGGGCACGCGGTTGCCCAAAAGCGATAGCACGCCCAGCGCAAAGGCAATATCGGTTGCCATGGGGATGGCCCAACCGTTGCGGGCGCCGGCATGGTTAAAGATCAGGTAGATGCAGGCGGGAACGACGACACCGCCCACGGCCGCCAGCATGGGAAGCATGGCCTGGCGCGGATTCTTGAGCTCGCCGACCGTCATCTCGTACTTAAGCTCAATGCCCACCAGCAAAAAGAAAATCGCCATGAGGAAGTCGTTGACGAAAAGCTCAACGGTGAGACCGGCCGTAAAGTTGCCCAGACCCACATACAGCGGGGTCTCCAAAAAGTGATGGATGGCCTCGTAGGCATCGGTATTGGCGCAAATGACGGCGGCGATGGCGGCGAAGACCATGACGGCGGCGGAAATCGTGCCGTTCTCGGCGATGCGCTCCCAAATGACGTGACGTTCAAAGCGCTTGCGCTCACGAACGTTGAACAGCTGCTCAGTTGCTGCCATGGGCGGCTCCTTTCACGGGAAAGCTCCCGTCTTAAAAAAGCACGGCCCGCCCAAGTGGCGGCGCCGCGCTCTAACGTATTACGCTTGCATCTAGCCTACCCTGCACGACAAGCACGCAGGCGTGGCCGAAAAGCGGAACCACAGGTTGAACATTATTTGCCCAACGGCGCGGGCACGCCTGTCAAAGAGACGACGCGGCGCCGTGCACAAAAAACGACCGGAGCGCGGGGTGTCCGCGATCCGGTCGTGGCGTTTGGTCAGCTAAACCTAGCAGGCGGCCATGATGGGGGCAGCGACCTGCTTCTTACGGGAGAGGACGCCCGGCATCCAGACGCCGTCATGCTCGTCGGCAATGCCCAGGCCCTTCTGAGCAGCCTCGGTCTCGCCCTCGAGCAGGACCTGCGAGCCCTCCTCCATGATGTCGGTGATGCACAGGACAATGCCGTCAGCACCCTTCTCGGCGGCGTAGGCGCGCATGGCCTCGCGAATCTCGTCGATCATGCCGAGTGCGCGGGTCTTGTCGACAGTCTCGTACTGGCCGATGAGCAGCTTCTTGCCGGCGGGCTCGAACATCTTGATGTCGTTGCCGACCATCTCGGCTGCGGTGAAGGAGCCGGACGGACGGGTAAGGAAGACCTCCATGCCAAACTTGACCGGGTCGACGCCCACCTGCTCGCCGAGCTTGGCGGCGACGGCGCGGTCGACATCGGTGGTGGTGGGGCTCTTGAGCATGAGCGTGTCGGTCATCATGGCCGAGAGCAGCAGCTTGGCCTGGACGTCGGAAAGCTCAACGCCGAGCACGCCGGCGAGCTTGGTGACGATGGTGCAGCTGGAGCCCCAGGGCAGGCAGATGTAGTGCAGCGGGCCGGCGGTCTCGAAGTCGCCGATGCGGTGATGGTCGACAACACCAAAGACCGTGGCGTCCTTAAGGCCGGCGACGGACTGGGCGGACTCGTTGTGGTCGGTGAGGACGACGAGCTGACCGGCCTCGACGGACTCGATTACGCGAGGCTCGGCAATGCCGGCATCGGCGAGCAGCTTGGCGGACTCGGCCGGAAGCTGGCCCAGAGCGCAAGCCTCGTAGGTGTTGCCGGCATACTCAACCTGGTTAAGCAGCTGGGACAGGACGACGGCGCTCATGATGGCGTCGTTATCGGGGTTCTGGTGACCAAAGACAAGAACGTTTGCCATGGATATCCTCCACTTGATATGTGTACTTGGACGTAGCTATGGTAGCACGCTGGCGCCGAGCCTTCGCAGACGGAAGGGCCACGGCATATTTTGGAGCAAGCATGGGGACCAAGCCCGCCCCCCTGCACCAGCTATTTGCCAGCGGCGCGCAGGGCCACGTAGGCGGCACCGATGATACCGGCGTCGTTTCCGAGCGAAGCAACCTTAATGGGCGTCTCGCGCGAGGCGGAAAGCGCGTAGCGCTGGAAGTGCTCGCGGACCTTGTCGAGGTAGACATCGGCCGAAGCGGACGCGCCGCCACCGATCAGGAACATCTCGGGGTCAACCACGTTAGCAATAAGCGCCAGGGCACGGCCGAGATAGTCGGCCATGGTATCGGCAGCTGCCAGCGCGAGCTTGTCACCCTCGCGGCAGGCCTGGAACACGTCCTTGGAATCAGAAGGCCCGGTGAGCTCGATGGGCTCGACGCCCGCCTTCTTGCACTCAGCAAGGTAGTTGCTCACCACGCCAGTGGCGCTGGAATACTGCTCCAGATGGCCATGGCCGCCACAGCCGCAGGTGCGCTCCTCAGCCGGGTTCAGGCACATGTGGCCAATCTCACCGCCAGCACCCACAACGCCCGATACCACGTCGCCGTTGACGATTACGCCGCCGCCCACGCCGGTACCGATGGTGACCATCACGACGTTCTGCACGCCCTTGGCAGAACCGAGCCAGGCCTCGCCCATGGCAGCGGCGTTGGCATCGTTCTCGTACTTAACGACCGCGTCGGGGCAGTGCTTTTGAATGGCGATCCTCAGCTCGGGCAGGTTAATGGCAATGTTGGCCTTGACCTTGGCATCGCCCGATGCCGGGATGGGGCACGGAACGGCCAGGCCAATGCCCGCCACAAAGGCACGCGGAATCTGGGCTTTGGCGACCACCTGGTCGATAGCCTCGGTCACCGCGGCAAAGCCCGCAGCGTCAACGATGGGAGGCGTGGGCACGCTGGCCTTGGCAAGCAGGTTGCCGTCCTCGTCGAACAGGCCCTCCTTAACCGAGGTGCCGCCGACGTCGATGCCGATGTAATACTGCTTAGGTTCCATGGGAGCCCACCTTTCTCGTTTAAACATTGCCTGTATGGTACCGCTCTCAAGGCAAAAACCTACCAAAAAGGGACAGGTTTGTTTTGGCAGGTTTTATCTGGGAAAACGCAGAGTACGAGATTCGGTTCGCTGGCCGCTATATCGGTTCGGTCCCGTCCTCGGACCGATCATTCCTCAACACGACACTACTCAAATGTTTATCATTTAAAACGCTCTGATTTTACAAGCGGGGCGTCTTTTGATTTTATCTTTCTCGAACTTTTCAATAACTCAATAGAGATACTTAGGCGTTGACTATACTTTCTTTTATTCTCAATCAAGTCGGAAAGGAGGTTCCTTGATTCCCAAATACGAGGCAATAGCTGCAGATATTCGTCGAAGTATCGAGGATGGTGCTCTTAAACCGGGCGACAAGCTTCCCACCGTCGTTGAGTTCTGCGAGCTCTATAGCGTTTCCAAAATCACCGTCAAACGAGCTATCGAGCAAATCACCGAGGAAGGTCTTATTACCAGCCGTCGTGGATCGGGTACCTACGTTAAGGACACGGCGGGACTTCCCGGCCAGGCGTTTTTCCAGGGCAAAAACGACCGTGCCCAGGGTTTTTCGTATGAGCACCGCGGGGAGAAGGTGGCCTCGGTGGTCTACGATTTCTCGATTGTTAATCCACCAGCGGACATCGCAGCCCAGCTGGGAATTGCCGAGGATGGCTTTGCCTATCACATCGTGCGCGTGCGTCAGGCCGATGAGAAGCCCATCGTTATCGAGTACACCTACATGCCCCTCGAGCTGATTCCAGGCCTTAAAAAGAAGGACCTGTACGGATCGGTCTACCACTTCATCCGCGAGCAATGTGGGCTGAAGATATCGAGCTTCCACCGTACCATTCGCGCCGTGGCAGCAACCGAGGAAGAAGCCAAGCGTCTGGACACCAAACTTGGCTCTCCCCTGCTCGAGCTCACCCAGATTGGCTTTTTGGACAGCGGCGCCGCCTTTGAGTATTCGGTCTCGCGCAACGTTGGCGACCGCTTTGAGTTGCACAACGTAACGTTGGCATAGGTTTTTGTAGTCATCCGGGCGCTCGCTTTGAACAGTTTTACGCAGCGTCCGCGCAACACAATGGGGGTATGAACATGTCCGATTTGATTAAACTGACGCCGATCTTTCACGAGAAGATCTGGGGCGGCCGCCAGCTCGAAACCGTATTTGGTTACGACATTCCCAAGGGTCCCATCGGTGAGTGCTGGGCCATCTCGGCCCACCCCAATGGCGACTGCCAGATTGCGGAGGGCCCGTATGCCGGTCACACGCTGTCGTGGCTGTGGGCCGAGCATCGCGAGCTCTTTGGCAACTGCGAGGGCAAGGAGTTCCCGCTACTCGTTAAGATTCTGGACGCCAAGGACGACCTTTCGATCCAGATTCACCCCAACGACGAGTACGCCGCCGAGCACGAGAACGGCAGCCTGGGCAAAACCGAGTGCTGGTATGTGCTGGACTGCGAGCCCGGCTCCACGATTATCGTCGGCCAGCGCGCGCATGACCGCGCCGAGGCCGCACAGATGATCGAGGACGGCCGCTGGGACGACATGCTCAACGTGCTGCCGATCCACAAGGGCGACTTTTTCCAGATTGATTCCGGCACCGTGCACGCCATCAAGACCGGCACGCTCATTTTGGAGACGCAGCAGTCGAGCGACGTGACATATCGCCTGTACGACTACGACCGTCCCGGCACCGATGGCAAGCTGCGCCCGCTGCACATTGAGCAGAGCCTCGACTGCATCGACTTTGATGCTCAGGCTCCGACCGACGGCACGGTGACCGCGCCCGAGGTGGACGGCGTGACCGAGCTCGAGTCCAACCCCTGCTACACCGTCGACCGCGTGCGCGTCGACGGCAGCAAAACCCTCGACCAGCGCTGGCCCTTCATGTGCCTGTCGGTCATCGACGGCGAAGGCACCATCTGCGGCGACCCCGTCCACAAGGGAAGCCACCTGCTGGCCCCCAGCACCGTCAGCACCATTGACCTCAAAGGCAAGATGGAACTGATCATCAGCCACCTGTAGGTCACCGGTCCCCAAGCGCTCGCCGGGACGGGGCGCGGGGTTTGGTCGCCTGCTCGGACAGTCCTGCTCGCACGGAGAGCACATTAAGTGCTCTCCGGCTCGTGCGGAACTCGCGATCAACCTAATGCCTTTCGGGCAGCCACGGACCTCTCGGGTCCAATACGTCACACGCCGGACTGGGTTATCTGAATAAATATGGCGAAGGCCCCTTTCGGGGCCTTCTTTTTTATAAAAATTCGCCTACTCGGTGGACTTCGGGTTCTAGGTCTACGTCGAATTGGCCTTTGACGGTTGTTTGGATGTGGCGGATGAGTTCGTCAACGTCGGCGGCGGTGGCGTGGTTGGCGTTGACGATAAAACCGCAGTGCTTTTCGCTTACCTGCGCGCCGCCAACGGCGTGTCCTCGCAGGCCGGCGTCCATGATGAGCTTGCCGGCAAAGTAGCCCTCGGGGCGCTTGAAAGTGGAGCCGGCACTCGGCATGTCGAGCGGCTGCTTGTCCTCGCGGCGCTGGCGGTAGTCGTCCATGTCGGCCTTGATCATCGCGGCGTTGCCCGGGGCGAGATTGAAAGTGGCCGAAAGTACGATGAAGCCGTCGTCGGCGATGCGGCTCTTGCGATAGCCCAGGTTGAGCTCGTCGGCATCGAATTCGATGATGTTGCCGCTACCGCGGGTGCCGTCGTCGAGCTGGCGAGCGGGTTTGTAGACGCGCACGGACTCCAGCACATCGGCCATGCAGGCACCGTAGGCACCGGCGTTCATGTAGCAGGCGCCGCCGACCGATCCGGGGATGCCCGAGATGGGCTCCATGCCGGTGAGACCGGCCTCGGCTGCCGCAGCGGCGACATCGGAAAGCAAGGCGCCGGCTGCCGCCGTGACGTGCGTGCCGTCGACGGTGATGTCGGAGAGGCCCTCGCCCAGCGCCACGACGACGCCGCGGATGCCCTTGTCGCCGACAAGCAGGTCAGAGCCGTTGCCCACGATGGTGAGTGGCAGATCGCAGCGATAGCAGGTATCGAGTGTGGCGACGAGGCCCCGCTCGGTATCGGGCGTGACAAAGACGTCGGCCGGGCCGCCGATCTTAAACGTGGTGTGTTCGCGCATGGGCTCGCTCATCAGCACGTTGTCCTCGCCGGCAACGCCAGCGAGCGCGCACAGCAGGTCTTCGTTAAAAAAGTCGTTCTCGTGCATGCGAATATCCGCCTTTTGGTGGTCGTTGTCATCAATCGATTGCAATATACCCCACCTGGGCGGATTTGGTGCGCTGGCGACGATAAAACAGCCGTCCACCGGATTGGTAAAGTGTTTATCACCGAGGTAGAGGGGCAGTCGCTATACTTTCAAGAGATTGCGCGTAAACTTGGAAGGAGCGAGATGGCCAACAAAGTCACCCTCAAGCAGATCGCCCAGGAGGTGGGGCTTTCCCCCTCGTCGGTCTCGCTTGTTCTCAATAATCGGCCTTGCCGCATCTCGGAAGAAAACCGCAAGCTCATCAAAGAGGTCGCGGCGCGCAACCACTATGTTCCTAACCAGATTGCTCGCAGCTTGGTCATGCGCGAGTCGCGCACGCTGGGTCTTATCGTCCCCAACATCGAGAGCCGCTTTTTTGCCTCACTCGCCGGCAGCTTGGAAAAGCGCTGCCGCGAGGACGGTTACGCGCTCTTTATTACCAGCTCGGGCGGTAGTGCCGATGATGATCTTGAGCTGCTGCGCCAGCTGGTGACGCGCGGCGTCGACGGTGTCTTTCTGGTGGTGGGTGACGAGTTCTCCGACGACCGCGCCCTGCGCGAAGAAGTCAGCCATCTGCCTATCCCAGCGGTAATGGTCGACCGTGCCATTGAGGGACTCGAGTGCGACAAGGTGATGTTCGACCACGAAATGGGTGGCTATATGGCTACCCGCTATCTGATCGAGCAAGGCCACCGTCGCATTGCCTGCTTGGTTAACGCGCGCCGTTCCAATACGGGTCGCAAGCGACTTGCCGGCTATGAGCGCGCGCTGCGCGAGGTTGGCCTGCCGATCGACGCGCGCTTGGAGTTTGAGAGCGAGTACTACATTCCGAGCGCATACGAGGCCTCGGAGGCGGTACTCGCAACCGACGCCACCGCCGTGTTCGCAAGCTCGGATAACATTGCCCTCGGTTTGCTCAAGCGCTTGCACGAGATGGGGAAGAGCATCCCGGGCGATATCTCGGTGGTGAGCTATGACAACTCGGCGGCCGACGTTCTCTTTGAGCCGGCGCTGACCGCCATTGAGCAGGATCCTGGTGTTCTTGCGGAGCATGCTTTTGGCTGCATGTCAAAGCGTCTTGCCGGTAGGGGCGGTAGACGTGCCGAAGAGGTCGTTCTGGAGCCGGCGCTTATCGTTAAGGGCAGCGTGCTCGAGCTTACTAAACACAACTAAACACGTTTATCAATTTGAAGAGACCGAATGTGGAGCACCTGTGACAGGCAATGCCGCTGGTGAATGTCGCGTTTTGTTGATCGATGTGATCGATAAGGATGATAAAACGTTTTTTCACCATGCTAAAACGTTTTAGCAAATATACTAGTCCCAACGAATGGTTGCCGTATCGGAGGGCGACCGCACAGCGAAGGGACATAAACAATGGCTAAAACACTGGGGACGCCGTGGCAAAAGCTGGGCCACGAGGTGCCGGCTTCCGAGCTCGAGGGCGTCGACCTGTATTGGCGCGCATCGAACTATCTGTCCGTCGGTCAGATTTACCTTCGCTCCAACCCGCTGATGCGCCCCGACTTTGTTGACGAGAAAACCGGTGAGACGCGCGACTTTGGTCGCCCGGACGTTAAGCACCGCCTGGTCGGTCACTGGGGCACCACACCCGGCATCAACTTCCTGTTCGGCCACGTCAACCGCCTTATTGCCGACCACAACCAGAACGCCATTTTCTTGATGGGCCCGGGCCACGGTGGCCCTGCCGGCACCGCCCAGTCGCTGCTCGATGGCACCTACCGTGAGATTCGCCCCGACATCACCAATGACGAGGCTGGCCTGCAGAAGTTCTTCCGCCAGTTTTCTTATCCCGGCGGCATCCCGAGCCACTTTGCGCCCGAGACGCCCGGCTCCATCCATGAGGGCGGCGAGCTCGGCTACACGCTCAGCCACGCCTACGGCGCCGTCATGGACAACCCGAGCCTGCTGGCCGTGGCCGTGGTGGGCGACGGCGAGTCCGAGACCGGTCCGCTCGCGACTTCTTGGCAGTCCAACAAGCTCGTGAACCCGGCAACCGACGGTATCGTCCTGCCGATCCTACACCTCAACGGTTACAAGATCGCCAACCCCACCATTCTTGCCCGCGTGTCCGACGAAGAACTCACCAAGTTCTTTGAGGGCATGGGCTATAAGCCGCACTTCTTTGTCGCCGGTTTTGACGACGAGAGCCATGCAAGCATCCACGAGCGTTTCGCTGCCCTGTTTGAGCAGGTCTTTGACGAGATTTGCGACATCAAGGCCACCGCACAGGCCCAGGCCGCCGCAGGCGAGACCGTGGTTCGCCCGGCCTACCCCATGATTGTGTTCCGTACGCCCAAGGGCTGGACTTGCCCCAAGCGCATCGACGGCAAGAAGACCGAGGACTCCTGGCGCGCCCATCAGGTTCCGCTGGCGAGCGCCAAGGACACCCATGAGCACTTCCGCGTGCTGCGCGAGTGGCTGCGCTCCTACAAGCCCGAGGAGCTCTTTACGCCCGAGGGCCAGGTGCGCCCCGAGGTGACGGCCTTTATGCCGACCGGCGAGCTGCGCATCGGCGCCAATCCCAACGCAAACGGCGGCAAGGTGCGCCGCGAGCTCGAGCTGCCCGATATCCACGCCCACGAGATCCCCGTCGCCGAGAAGGGTCACGGCTGGGGCTCCACCGAGGCCGCCCGCGTCTTTGGCGAGTACACTGCCGATGTCCTGGCCAAGAACATGGACGATTTCCGCATCTTCGGTCCCGACGAGACCGCGTCCAACCGCCTGCAGGCTGCCTACAAGGTGACCAAGAAACAGTGGGATGCCGGCTTCTACGAGGACGAGGCCAACGACGAGCTGCTGGCCGGTTCCGGTAAGGTTGTCGAGCAGCTGTCCGAGCACCAGTGTGAGGGCTTCCTCGAGGCATACGTGCTCACCGGTCGCTCGGGTGTGTGGAGCTCCTACGAGAGCTTTGTCCACGTGGTCGATTCTATGGTCAACCAGCACTGCAAATGGCTCGAAGCCACCAAGCGCGAGATTCCGTGGCGTGCCCCCATTAGCGGTCTCAACATTTTGCTGTCGAGTCATGTCTGGCGCCAGGACCACAACGGCTTCTCGCACCAGGACCCCGGCTTTATCGACCTGCTGCTCAACAAGGCCAACGACACGCACATCGTAAACGCCTACTATCCGGCCGACGCTAACATGGCGCTTGCCGTGGCCGAGCGCGTCTACCAGTCCACCGACTGCGTCAACGCCATCTTCTGCGGCAAGCAGCCCGCCCCCACCTTCCAGACAGTCGACGAGGCCAAGTCCGAGCTCGCCGAGGGCGTCGCGACCTGGGAGTGGGCATCGACTGCCGACTCGCTCGCCGAGGCCGACGTCGTGGTCGCCACGTGCGGTGACGTGCCGACGCTCGAGGCTCTGGCTGCAACCGATATGCTGCGCGAGCTGGGCATTAAGGTATGGTTCGTCAATGTGGTCGATCTGCTCAAGATTCAGAACGTCTGCGAGAACGACCAAGCCATCAGCGATGAGCGCTGGGCTGAGCTGTTCGGCCGCGGCGAGAAGCCCGTGCTCTTCGCATTCCACGCCTATGCCGGCACGATCCGCCGCCTGATCTGGAACCGCCCCGGCCACGATGCCTTCCGCGTCCACGGCTACGAGGAGAAGGGCTCCACGACCACGCCGTTCGACATGCTGCGCCTGAACAACATGGATCGATGGGCGCTTGCCGCCGACGTGCTGCGCATGGTCGACGCCGATAAGTTTGCCGAGCAGATTGATGAGTGGGAGGCTTTCCGCACCGAGGCATTTGAGTTTGCGTGCGACGAGGGCTTCGATCACCCGGCCTTTACCGACTGGGTCTGGCCCGACGCCGCAGCCGCAACCGCTGCCGACGGCGCACTCTCCGCAACGCAGCTAACTGCCGGCGACAACGAGTAGGTAGGCACCCGCCCGGAGGCGGCCCTCTCGACCGTTTCGATATGCAGGGGCTGATTCTTTTTTATGTAATGGGGACCTTGCTTACGCTGCCTTAGAAGCCGTGCATCTAACTATGGTCAGCCAAGATTACATTGCCGGGGCGGGGCCGCGGGCAATCCGCTCCTATGTTTCCAAATGAATACGGTGTGAGCGGCTGCGACGGATTCTCCCCGCAAACACTCTAGTATGCTAAAGTACCCAGAAGACCGGCGGAGCTATGCCGGTCTTTCGTTCTGTATGAAACGCAGCATGAGGAGGCTCACCAGATGACGGCCACACCGTGGGGATTCCGGGACATATTGCCCGAGGAGGCTCAGGCACGCGAGGAGATCGCATGTACGGTGAAGGGCTGCTTTAGGGAGCATCATTACCTTCCGGTCGAGACGCCGCTGCTCGAGGACAAGGGTTCGCTCGAGGAAGGCGGCCGCATTGCGGACACGCCGTTTAAGCTCTTTGATGACGACGGCCGCCTGCTGGTGGTCCGTCCCGACAACACGCTGCCGATCGTGCGTCTGGTTTCGACCCGCATGCGCGCGGCCGACCTGCCCCTGCGCCTTCGCTACGAGGCGCCGGTGGTTCGCGAGTGCCAGCGCAATGCCGGTGGCTCGCGTCAGTTTACGCAGCTGGGCTTTGAGCTTATCGGCGCGGGCGATACCGCGGGCGATGTCGAGATCGTCTCGCTGGTGGCGGAGGCCGTACGCGAGCTGGCGCTTCCCGATGCGCGCATTATCGCAGGTAGCGTGCGTCCTTTTAAGGAATTGCTCGCGGTATGCGAGGATCGTGAGCTGGCTGCCGAGGCCTTGCGCTGCGTGCATGCCAACGACTTTGTGGGCCTCGATGCCCGCGTGGCTGCCAGCGCCGAGTCCGATGCCGTCAAGGCCGCCATTAGCGAGCTGCCGCGTCTGCACGGCGGAGCCGAGGTACTCGATCGCGTGGATGCGTTGCTGGTTACCGCCGGTATCGTCGCGCCGCTCACGCACGAGCTACGCACTCTGGTCGAGGGCTTGGCTCCCGAGGACGCTCAGGTGCTGTCCTTCGACTTCTCCATCATGAACTCCTTTGATTACTACACGGGCCTGGTCTTTAAGGCCTATGCCGGTGGCCTGCTCGATCCGGTGGGCTCGGGCGGTCGCTACGACTCCATCTTTACCGGTGCATTTGGCGACGGCATCGAGGTGCCGGCGGCGGGCTTTGCCTTTTCGCTCGAGCGTCTGGAGGCCGCGCGCACCTCGGCCGAGGACGCTGCTTCCGATGGTGACCATGCCGTGGGGCGCGGCACCGAGGGCCCGCTGCGAATCGCCGTGCCCAAGGGCTCGCTTAAGGCCGACACGCTCGACGTGCTCGAGGCCGCGGGTCTGGACGTCTCTGAGCTGCGTGACCCCGGCCGTCACCTGATTGTGCGCGGCCGCGACACGCGTGCCGGCGAGGGCGCGGTCGGCGGTATCGAGTTTGTCATCGTGCGTCCCAGCGACGCGCCCGCCTTTGTGGGCTGTGGCGGTGCCGACTGCGGCATCTGCGGTTGGGATTCGCTTATCGAGGCAGACCTCAACTTGCTGCAGCTGGTCGATCTGGGCTACGGCCTGTGCACGTTTATCGAGGCGGAGCCCGCGTGGCGCGCCGGCCAGGCCGAGCGCAACTATGCCCGCCGCGGGTCGCTTCGCGTGGCCACCAAGTATCCGCGCATCGCGAGTGCCTGGTATGCCGAGCGCGGCGTGAACGCCGACATCGTTTCGCTGCACGGCAACATCGAGCTGGGCCCCATCGTCGGCATGACCGATCGCATCGTGGATATTACCGCCACGGGCGCCACGCTGCGCGACAACGACCTGGTCATCACCGGTCGCATCATGGACTGCACGGCCCGCTTCTTTGTCAACCCGGGTGCCGCGCGCTTAGATCCGCGCGTGCGTAATCTGGCAGATCGCTTGGCCGCGGCCGTGAAGGACAAGCATTTTGAGCCCGTTGCGGGCTCGGCACAATAGCGCGGGTACGCACGGGCGCCCCAACGTCTGGGCTGCGGGTCGATTGGTGCCGCCGCCCGGTCTCTCGTTTTTCGAACATAACCTCGACCGATAGGGGATACCGATATGAAGACCATCAAACTTGCTCCCGGTGAGCGCCTCGTTACCAACCAACTCAACCGTAAGGGCGTGCTGCCGCAAAACATCGTCGACGCCGCCCGCGATATCGTGGCCAACGTGCGCGCCAATGGTGATGCCGCGGTGCGCGACTACTGTCGGCGTTTTGACGGCGTTGAGCTGCAGAGCTTCCGTCTGCCGCAAGAGCAGATCGATGCCGCGCTCGAAGGCCTCGATCCCGCTTTTGTCGCCGCGCTCGAGAAGGCCGCGCGCCAGATTCGCGAGTTCCACCAGCGCGAGGTCGAGCAGAGCTGGTTTACCACGCGCCCGGATGGCACGATGCTCGGCGTTAAGGTGACCCCGCTCGCGGCGGCCGGCATCTACGTGCCGGGCGGTCGTGCGCAGTATCCTTCCACGGTGCTCATGAATGCCATTCCCGCCAAGGTTGCCGGCGTCAAGCGCGTGGTCATGGTGACTCCGCCGCAAAAGGATGGTCTGATCAGCCCCTACACGCTCGCCGCGGCAAAGCTCGGCGGCGTGGACGAAATCTATATGGTGGGCGGCGCCCAGGCCGTGGCCGCGCTGGCATACGGTACCGAGACCATTCCGCGCGTCGACAAAATCACCGGCCCGGGCAACGCCTTTGTCGCTGCTGCGAAACAGATTGTCTCGGGTGACGTGGGTATCGACATGGTCGCTGGCCCCTCCGAAGTCTGCGTGCTGGCCGATGCCACGGCCAAGCCCATGGTGGTCGCGGCCGACCTGATGGCCCAGGCCGAGCACGATCCGCTGGCAGCCTGCTATCTGGTGACTTGCGACGAGCAGTTTGCGCGCGAGGTCGAGGCAGGCATCGATATCCTGGTGGCGCAGTCGCCGCGTGCCGAGATCACGCGTGCTTCGCTCGACAATGAGGGCACCATCGTGGTGGCCGCTGACATGGCTGCCGCCGTCGAGGCGGTGAATACCGTGGCGTCCGAGCACTTGGAGCTGCACTGCAAGGACGCGATGGGCCTGCTCGGCGGCATTCGCAACGCCGGCGCCATCTTTGTGGGCGCTTGGAGCTCCGAGCCGCTCGGCGATTATGTTGCCGGCCCCAACCCTGTC
>UQNU01000050.1 GCA_900542555.1 uncultured Collinsella sp. | reverse complement strand
CGAGATGACGTCGAGTCTCGTGGGCTCGGAGATGTGTATAAGAGACAGCACCGAGAGCGAGCACGCCAGCGATCGCTTCATCCCCGTCTTCGATCCTGACAAGAACGCCGACGAGCTGTTCGACTACGAGGCAAAGTGGAATGCCAGCTTTGAGTGGACCGAGAATGACCCCGTCAAGTACAACGGCAAGACTTGGCGCAACGCTTCCTATACACACTCGGGCGGCGTGACGACTGAGTACTTCACCGAAGCAGGCGGCGGCAGCGTCTACGTGCGCATCGACAACGTCGAGGAGCACAAGGACGCCGTCGAGACCATGATGAAGTCTCTGGAATTTGCTGACGACATCGCCAAGGCCAAGACCGAAGCCATGGACGTTAAGCTCGACGATATCGAGATCAAGCGCTAAGCGACTCGCGAGCGCAACGGGAAACACGGTCGCAGTGCAAACAAGCGACGGTACCCCAGCGCTTCGTACCCAGGGAGGGCCGGTAAACCGGCCCTCCCTTTCTTATGCCGGTAGCCGACGAACGCGAGGATGCCGGACGCCGGAACCGCCCCAAATGTGGCAACAGTACGAAAACGACAAACACCCCAACACGTCCGCCCACCGATTTATTGCGCCGCGCAGACAATTAAACCAGCATCTTTAAACATCTGGGCAGTATAGTGACCAAAACTATCACATAACCGCACTCTGCGAATGGAGAAGTTATGACCGAACACCACGCCATCAGCCGTCGAGCATTCACGTTGGGCCTAGGACTCGCAGCATTGTCGCCATTTGTAAGCCTGCCCGAAACCGCGGGATTGGGCCTTCCCATGCGCGCGGCATTTGCAGAAGACGCACCCACATCGGCGGCCACCCTCGACAAGTTCGTCATTCGCCTTCGCCCCGCGGGCTATTTTCGCACCGCGAGCGTCAACGAAGACGGCAACGTCATCGGCAACGTCTGCCACCTGTTTAATGACGGCACGTCCAGCAAGCTCATCCTTGAGCACGTAGAGACCGATACAGATAATAGAAATTGGTATGCCATCCGCACCCTGCTCAATTTCGAAGAGCACAAGAAGACGGGCTACAGCATTTGGTCGGTCGATGGCGACTCGGACAAAGATGGAAAGGTCATCCACGTATGGAGTGGCGAGCATGACGGCAAGGCCAGCCGCTCTTTTGCGTTCGACCGCCAGTCAAACGGAACCTACATCATCCGAGACCGCACAAACGAGAAAAAAGACATTAATTACCTGGCCATAGAAAAGGACGGCAAAGACCAAGACAACAACAAGATCTGCCACAAGAGGAAGAGCATTCCGTGGGAGCTCGAACTTGTCGGTTACGACAAGGGCGAGATCAATACCACGGTTAGAAGTATCGACTGGATCACGTATAGCAGCTACGTCGACGGACCATGCTGGATGAAATACGTCGACGGCAACAAATACCTCGACGAGCTGAGCATCCCGGGCACGCATGATTCAAGCACCTGCAGCGTCGACAACGACACCGAGCCCCAAACCTCGCTTGCAAAGTGCCAGCAGGATTACATCCCCACGCAGCTGCTCGAAGGCATTCGCTATTTTGATATCCGACTTGGAAAGAACAACGAGAACGGCGACCCCGGCATCGACCATGGAATATGCTACCTGCTCAAAAAAGACGGGGGCTTTATACATCTCTCCGATGTCATCGGTTACTTCAAAACATTTTTGAACGAACACCCGTCAGAAGCGCTCATCATGCTGGTGTCACGAGGCAACGACGAGGCTACCGACGAAAGTGTTACGACGGCTTTTGCCAATGTTATGGGCAATAACTCCGATCTGTTCTATACGTCGAGCCATGTCCCCACACTGAACGAGGTGCGCGGAAAGATCGTCCTGCTGCGTCGATTTAAACTCGCCGGCGACAGCGTAGACGGCCACACGTGGGGCCTCGACCTCACCGAATGGGATGACAAGATCAAGGCGCATTCCGGAAAGTCCATGTGCCTCGTGAAATACGAGCAAGGCTTTGAGGCTGCGGGCAATACGGGCGACAAAGAGCCCTATAGCACAGCGGTATATGTCCAAGACCATTACAGCTGCACGGGATCCAGTAAGATCGACTGGGTCGATATGGCCCTGAAGGCAGCGTCCGAGTTCGAGCGCAGCACCGTTGATATCACTGCCGCAGACGGGACAACGGTGCAGGCAACGGAGCGCTGCTGGTTTATCAACTACACTAGCTGCACGCAAAACAACCCTTTTACCGCAGCGCGAGTGGTCAACGAGCACCTGTACAAGAGCTCGTATATAAACAATACCGGAGTTGAGAGCACAAAGGCGGACTGCCGCAAGCACATTGGCATCATCGCATCCGACTTTGTTGATGCGGCACTGGCCCGGAGCATCTACCAGCGCAATTACAACGATGCGCAGCACAAGCAAACCGTTTCGTGCTATCTCCCGACCCGCATGCGCATGACGTACGGTGACTCGCTGAGCGATGCCTCGCTCCAAGATGGCAAGACCGTTGGCGAGGGCCATTTCCGCCTTGTCGACAGCAGCAACGTACTCAACGTAGCAGCCTCGGGACATGCGTTTGCCATCGAATATGTGGATGTCGACGCCCTGGGCAACGAGACTGTTACGGGGCTGCAGGGCCCTGTGCCCATCGATATCGATCCACGTGCGCTGACGCCCCATTTTGAGGGACTCGAAGGCCTTAAGGCCGGCGAAGACGTGCGCGTCAAGATTGCGGCATCACTCGAGGGCAAGCTCGAAACCGATGCCTGCACGGCCCAGCTCGAGTTTGTGCACGACGCGAACGGCGCTCCGGGCACGGCAATGGCCGAGGGCGAAACATTTGCCGCAGGGACGTACTGGGTGCGCGTGAACGGTCTCTTGGGCGACGCGGCGCAAAACTACACGCTTGCCACCGACGGAGCCGCAAGCTTTACTGTGACGACTTCGGGCAACGCGGGCGACACCGGCAACGGTACCGGCGGTGGCAACGGCAACGATGCCAACACGGACAGCGCCGACAAGAATGGCAAGGGCAACAAGGGCAAGAGCTCGGGCGGAAAACTCGCCGGCACGGGCGACGGCTCCGGCATTGCCGCCGGGCTCGCCGCTGCCGCCGTGGCGACAACGGTCGCAGGTGCAGCAATGCTTGCCAGTGACGGTGAAAACAACGAGGACGTTGTCGAATAGGCGAGCCGGCCTTTTAGACACATCGACTCAATCGGGGGCGCAGAACACCGTTCTGTGCCCCCGATTTTTACCTTGGCCCGAACGCCGCTATCGGCTACATCACCATGTTCAGCGCGTTAACAAACTCCTGGGCCTTCGCACGGCTGCTCAGGCTAAAGACGCAAGCGGTCAACAGACGATTGCGCAGAAAAACATCGCGGCCTTTGATTCTATTGACGCCCGTAATGTCCTTAAGATAAACAATCTCGGTGTGCTTGCCGCCAAAAGTGCCCTTCTTGAGTACCTCAATGCGGTTAGGGTAGATCTTGACGTCTTTAAACCTACCCGAACCCTTGTCCTGAAACAGCAAGGTGTTGTTGTCCATGCGTGCCACTCCCATGGGGTTCATCAAAACTGCCTCTATGGCCACATTTTAGTCACCGCAAGGCTCCCATGCGAAGGTGCCAGACAGCAAAGCAATTCGTGTCCGCGCGAGGCTTTAAACTAAATGCGATAAAGATGCATTCCACAAGAGGAAAGTGGGGCGACAGTGATGGGCGAACTGGTAAACCGTGGAGAATCGGCAATCGTGCCCGAAGGTTTTTACAAGCAGGTTTCCTCGATTCTCAACGCCGCTCGCGACAAGGCCTATACCGCCGTTAACTTTGCGATGGTTGAGGCGTATTGGGAGATCGGCAAGAGCATTGTTGATGAGCAGGGCGGAGAGGAGCGCGCCAAGTATGGAGAGGCGCTGCTCAACGCCCTCGCAATCAGGCTTACCAAGGATTTTGGTAAAGGTTTTGAAGCAAGAGAGCTGCGCAAAATGCGTCAGTTCTATCTTGCATTTCCAATTCGGGACTCACTGCGTCCCGAATTGAGCTGGACACATTACCGCAGGTTAATACGCATTCCTGACCCCGAAGCTCGCACCTGGTACATGAACGAATGCGCCGACTCTCGCTGGAGCACGCGCCAGCTCGAACGTCAGATCAACACCATGTTCCGCGAGCGCCTACTTGCCAGCAAAGACAAGGAGGCTGTCACCCAGGAAATCCAAAAGAGCGCCCCGGCTCGTCGCCCCGAGGATATCATCCGCGACCCATATGTACTGGAGTTTTTAGGTTTCTCGGACGATACTGCGTTTCGCGAGAGCGATCTAGAGCAGGCGCTCATCACGCATCTTCAGAAGTTCCTGCTGGAGCTTGGCCGTGGTTTCGCTTTCGAGGCGCGCCAAAAGCGCATCACCTTTGATGGGCGCCATTTCTATATTGACCTTGTTTTTTACAACTATCTGATGCGCTGCTTCGTGCTCATCGACCTTAAGACGGACGATCTTACGCATCAGGACCTGGGCCAGATGCAAATGTATGTGAACTACTACACGCGCGAGCTCATGAACGAAGGCGACAATCCGCCCATAGGCATCGTGCTCTGCGCGGACAAAAGCGATTCGATCGTCGAGTACACGCTGCCCGAAGACAACGACCAAGTGTTTGCCGCCAAATACCTGCCGTATCTTCCAAGCAAGGAAGAGCTGGCGCGCGAGCTGAGTGCCGAGTACCGCGCCATCAACGAAGCGACTAATGGCGAAGCGCAAGGGTAGCAGCACGTTGCGACCGAAGCCACCGCAGCCGTCGCAGGCGCACTCGCGGTTGCGACGCACGCTACGAAACAATACCGGTCATGGACGCCGGCAACGACATTCTAGCCGTGGCTGGCGAGCGTGACCTGACAGGCAAAGACGCGGCCTTCGTCTGATGTGGGTCCATTGGCTGCCACAGAAAAGGGCCGGTTGCAGCCGGCCCTTTAGACGATAGCGCCTGCGTTGCCCGCGCTTCCAAAGTTGACCGACTGAGGAGCGGGTTCCGCGGTACAATCTGATTTTACCCGGTGGGGCGGCTCTTTTGCAGCCGCTCCACTGTTTATTTACATCTGGCACCCTCAAACAATCAGACGGTAGTCCGCACTCCTGAGAGCCGCCCCGCACCCCCGGCCATCACGTTACGGCAACAACCGGCGCTACTCCCCTACTTCCCAAAGATCGCAGCGAACAAGCCCTTGCGTTTGGGCTTTTCCTCTCGGTAAGACCCCTCGACGGCGTCTGCCACCTGACGCGGCTGCTCGCCGTCTCCACGGCGCACAATCTGGTAGAGGAACGGCGATTTAACGTATTTGACCTCGACGGGCGTGGCGTGCACGGTGCTTTCACTGGACAGATGCAGGCTCGGGCTAAGCGGCGCCACGATATGCGTTTCGCGCTTGTCGCTAAACACCACCGCGGCCGCGCGGCCCGTCTGGCCGTTTACGGCAATGCGCACCTGCTCGCCATCGCGGCCGTCTGTCGCCGGACGATCGACAAAGTAGACCGGCACCATCACCAGGCCGTCCTTATGCTTGCGGGCCTTGCGCGCCCAGGTGCGGATGCTCTTTTTATTGAGCCCCAGTACAGCCTCGGCGTCGTTGCCCGCAACGTCGAGCGCCAACTTATCAATGACCACCTGGTCCTTGGTAGACGCATCGACGGAGACAACGCGGAAGTCGCCTTCCTGCATGGCCGGGTCAAACGGCCCAACCTTGGCAAAGTCCCACGGCTCCAAAATGCCCATGAGGCGAACGTCCAGGTAGCTTGCCCTGGGATATGCCCAGTCGAGCACCTCGTAGTACACCAGGGTTTCCTTGCTCAGGCCCTTGCCCGGGAAGCTCGCCATCATGCGCAGGTCCGCCAGCGCCATGGGGAAGTAGAAGAGCATCATGTCGTTTTGGATCGCGTCTTCCACGTCGTGCCCGGCAAAGGCGTCGGGGTACTGGCGCACCAGCTGCAGTGCGTTGGCACGTGCCTGCTGCGGCGAGATTTCGCAGGGAATGCCCTGCTCCGGCACATACTCTGCACCCACACCCATGGTCAGACGCTTGCTGAAGGTACCGGGCTTGAGCAGGTCGGCAATGCCGATCTTGTTGCCGCAGGACGGGCACTCAAACACACGCTGCGTTGACTCGCCCTCAAAGGACGCTCCGCAGAAGGGGCAGGGAATGCTCACATGCGTGGCCTCTTGGAACTCTTGCGCCGTGCCGCGATCCTCCCACAGCAGATGTTCCAGGACCGACTGATTGCGCCAGTGCGAATTGAAGAAATACCAGTCCGGGTCCTCCGGGCGCTCGAGTTGCGATACATGCGTGAGCTTGAGCAGTCCATCCACCACCGTCAACGGCGTATGGCGAATGCCCAAAGCGCTCTTGGGCTCTCCGGCGTCCGCCTGCCACGGAATGACCGCACCGCAATAAGCGCACTCAAAGCTGCGCTTAGCTTGGTGTGAGTACATAGGGCCGCCGCAGTTTTGACATTTAATGGCAAACATCTCGTCCATGGAAACGTCCTCCTTTGCACAGGGGCTGTCGACATTAAGTATGTCGAGCAAACAGGCACATGCCCATACCCATGTGGCCCAAAATGGACCACCCAGGCAGACGAGAAGGCTCGCTCGTTAGCGCCGGCAGACTATTGCTGCATTTTCTGAGCATCGGTGCACGGCGCCCCCGCGCGAGCTACACTATCCCCTTAAACATGATTGTGAGGACGACCGCTATGCTATTTGTAAATCGGCTGGTACATACGCTTGTTCCCGGCAGCGAGGACGAGCCGGTCGATGCATCTTGCCGCACCAACGCGGGTTTTGCCGCAAGCCTCATCTGCATTGGCCTCAACATCACCCTGTGCCTGGCCAAGGGCATCGCGGGCCTGCTCGCCGGTTCCGTCTCCCTCATCGCCGACGCTTTCAACAACCTCTCCGATGCCTCGAGCAACATCGTGAGTCTGCTCGGGTTCCGCCTTGCCAGCCGCCCGGCAGACGAGGGCCACCCTTACGGCCACGGCCGCTACGAGTACCTGGCCGGTCTGTTTGTCGCCGTCCTGGTTTGTGCCGTCGGCATCAACCTAATCCTCGAGTCGATCACCAAGATCATCAAGCCCTCGCCCACCGTGTATTCGGCGCTCTCCATGGCTGCCCTTGTTCTGTCCATGCTCGTCAAATTCTGGATGGCCGCGTTCAACCGCGCACTGGGTAACCGCATCGATTCCGAAACGCTCATCGCCACGGCGCAGGACTCCAAAAACGACGTCATCACCTCGGGCTCGGTCTTGGTGGCGGCGCTTATTTCGCAGACGACCGGCTTTGACCTCGATGGCTGGGCTGGCCTGGGCGTGGGCATCTTCATCTGCATCAGCGGCCTGGGCCTGGTGCGCGACGCCATCAGCCCGCTGTTAGGACAAGCGCCCGACCCCAAGCTCGTCCAGGCAATCCGCGACAAGATCATGTCCTATCCGCAGGTCTTGGGCACACATGACCTGATGGTGCACGACTACGGCCCCGGTCGTCAGTTTGCCAGCGCCCACGTGGAGATGCCCGGCGAGGGCGACGCGTTTGAGCACCACGAGATTCTGGACACCATCGAGCACGATATCAAGCGCCAGATGGGCATTGGTATCACGCTGCACTGCGACCCCATCGCGACAACCGGCGATGACTTGCGCGGCTGGGTCAAGCGCGGCGTCATGCAAATCGATCCCGCGCTCTCCATCCACGACCTGCACGAGCACGACGGGTTCGTTTCGTTTGACTTGGTGCGTCCCGACGGCTTTGACATATCCGACGAGGAACTGCTGGAGCTCGTCACGCGCATCGTGCACGAGCGCCGACCCGATGCCTCATGCGTCGTTACGTTTGACTCGGGCTTTAGCTCGCCCGACCGTCCGGCCGAGCAGCTGTAGCCTGCTTAACAGCTAGTTTCCCTGCGCGCCCGAGATGCCGTTTTGCAGGGCGTTCCAGGCATCCGTCGCCATGTCGCCCAAGTTCTGCGCGGTATCGCCCAGGTTTTGTGCCGTGTCGCCCAGCTCTTGCGCCTTGTCTCCCAACTCCTGCGCCTTGTTGCTCAAGTCCTCCAGCGTATTGGAACTCGAGCTGTCCGCGCCGCCCTGGTCGCCGGACGCGTTGCCCGACGAGCCGTCCTTGTGCGTGAGCTGAATTTCGAGGTTGCCGCTGTCGTTATAGTAGGCAGAAGTAACGACCCAGTTGGCATCGACGACGGGCGTTGAGCCATCATCAGTCAGGACCACGGCATTCGAAAGATCGGCGCCGCGCGACTTGAGAAGCTTCTTGGCGTTGGACCAATACTGCCCCGGGATATCGCTCAGATCGACGGTGCTAGACGAGGCGGACTCGGTTTGCTCGGCAGCGGTATCGGCCGTTGAGCTCCC
Source organism: uncultured Collinsella sp. (assembly GCA_900542555.1). Taxonomy (GTDB): domain Bacteria; phylum Actinomycetota; class Coriobacteriia; order Coriobacteriales; family Coriobacteriaceae; genus Collinsella. The sequence goes on along the minus strand of UQNU01000050.1, from coordinate 10,270 downwards.
CCGCTTGTTGAGCATGCCCGACACGATGGCAAACACAACCGACAGCGCAAAGAAAATCGCCAGCACGATGAGGATCTTCTTGATCACGCTCGACGAACGCGACGGCCTCTTCTCCTCGTCTTCGCTATATTGCGGAATCGACTTGGGGTACTCGCGATACGGCTCGCGCGACTCGTAGCGAGGCTGCGCCGTGCGAGGCATATACGTCGTCTGCTGAGGCTGCGGAATGGGATTCTGCGGCAGGTTGTCATAGGGATTCGGCGTCGAGGCAGCATAAGAATCCTGCGGCGTGTAATCAAACGGATCCGGAGCTGCGTTGCCATAGGGGCCTTGCGAAGATGCAGCGTAAGAATCCTGCGCCGTGTCGCCATAGCCCATAACCCGGGTGGGCTCGGCAGAAGGCTGCGTCGCGGCGGGGTCGGCATAACCGGGGTTGGGAACAACGCGGGTCGCATCGGCGCTATCGCCAGCCTGCGCGGAACCGTAGCCGCCCATCACGGTTGTCTTGTCCTGATCCATGCAACGATTCCTTTCCGTCGCGCGTGAGCCTCAAGTTATCCATGCATTCTACCCGCGCAAAAGCCTATGATGGGCAGAGTCCGTCGGTATCTACAAGACATGCGCGGGCCTAAGGATCAAAAAGCCCCGCCGGGCCTTGTGGGCACGGCGGGGCGGACAAGCAGCTATGGACAGCAGACTTAGAACAGGCCGGTGATGTTGCCGTCGTTGTCGACGTCGATGTTCTCGGCCGCGGGCACCTTGGGCAGACCCGGCATGGTCAGAACGCTGCCGGTCAGCGCGACCACAAAGTGGGCACCGGCGGAAACCTTGAGCTCACGCACGGTGATGCGGAAGTTCTCGGGAGCGCCCAGGGCCTTGGCGTTGTCGCTAAAGCTGTACTGCGTCTTGGCGACGCACACCGGCAGGTTGCCAAAGCCGTTCTCGCGCAGCTCGGCGAGCTGGCGCTTGGCGGCCGGCGTAAAGTCAACGCCGTCGGCGCGGTAGACCTTGGTGGCAACGGCCTCGAGGGCATCAGCGACATCAGCGCCGTCCTCATAGGCAAACTTGAGCTCGCTCGGCTGCTCAATCAGACGCATGACCTCATCGGCCAGCTCGAGCGCGCCCTCGCCGCCCTTGGCCCAGACCTCGGAAAGCTTAACGTTAACGCCGAGCTTCTGGCACTCGGAATCGATGAGTGCAAGCTCAGCCTCGGTGTCCGTCGGGAAGCGGTTGATGGCGACCACGCAGGGCAGACCATAAACGTTCTGGATGTTGTCGACATGACGCAGCAAGTTGGGCATGCCAGCCTTGAGTGCCTCGAGGTTCTCCTCGTTGAGGTCGGCCTTGGCGACGCCACCGTTGTACTTAAGCGCACGAGCGGTCGCGACGACCACGACGGCGCTGGGGCGAACGCCCGTCATGCGGCACTTGATGTCGAGGAACTTCTCGGCACCCAGATCGGCACCGAAGCCGGCCTCGGTAATGGCAACATCGCCAAAGCGCATCGCCATACGCGTGGCCATAATAGAGTTGCAGCCGTGGGCAATGTTGGCGAAGGGACCGCCGTGGACAAACGCGGGCGTGCCCTCGAGCGTTTGCACCAGGTTGGGCTTAAGCGCGTCCTTAAGCAACGCGGCCATGGCACCCTGGGCCTTGAGGTCGCGGGCACGGACGGGCTCGCCGGCAAAGCTATAGCCGACGACAATCTCACCCAAGCGTTCCTTGAGGTCGTTGATGCTCGTAGACAGGCACAGGATTGCCATGACCTCGGAGGCAACGGTGATGTCGAAGCCGTCCTCGCGCGGCACACCTTGGGCCTTACCGCCAATGCCATCGATAACATGGCGCAGCTGACGGTCGTTCATGTCGACGACGCGCTTCCAGGTGATGCGCTTAACGTCAATACCGAGCTGATTGCCCTGCTGGATGTGGTTATCGAGCATGGCGGCCAGCAGGTTGTTGGCAGCACCGATGGCATGGAAGTCGCCGGTAAAGTGCAGGTTGATGTCCTCCATGGGAATGACCTGGGCCCAACCGCCGCCAGCGGCACCGCCCTTGACGCCAAAGACGGGACCGAGCGAAGGCTCACGCAGGGCCACGGCGCTCTTGATACCGCGACGACGCAGGCCATCGGCCAGACCGATGGTCGTGGTGGTCTTGCCCTCGCCCGCGGGCGTTGGGTTGATAGCGGTCACGAGGATGAGCTTGGCCTGGTGATCAGTCGGCTCGTTGAGCAGTGAATAGTCGACCTTAGCCTTGTCGAAGCCGTACGGAATAAGGTGCTTAACGTCGACGCCGGCGTTCTTGGCCACCTCGGTAATAGGCAGCGGCGTGACAGAACGTGCGATTTCGATGTCAGTAGGCATGGGCGGTCCTTTCGTTACCGAATGAGAAAAAGACCAATTCAGCATAGCACGGGCGCGCAATAGTAAAACGCCCATAACCGATGAACGGCGATATGTTTACCCGATGCCCAGCGATAGTCCAACAGCGCGCCAAAACAAAACGCCCTAAACGGTAGGTTCAATCCCCAGGTGCTCAAAGGTGCGGAGGGTTGCCTGACGGCCCTGCGGCGTACGAATCATCAATCCGCACTGCAGCAAATAGGGCTCATAGACATCCTCGAGCGTGCCCGGGTCCTCGCCCACCGCGCTGGCAAGGGTCGTAAGTCCCACGGCGCGACCGGAGAACGTCTTGGCGAGCGTCTCCAAAATGCGAATATCCATCCAGTCCAGACCGAGCTCGTCGATCTCGAAGAACTCGAGCGCCTGGCGACAGATATCGAGCTCGATGGGGCCGTTGCCGCGCACCTGTGCGTAATCGCGCACGCGCTTGAGCAGACGGTTGGCAAGACGTGGCGTGCCGCGCGAACGCGAGCCGATCTCGAGTGCACTGGGATGGTCGATCGTCACGCCCAGGATAGTCGCCGAGCGCGTCACAATCTGCGCGAGCTCCTCGACCGTGTAGTAATCCAGGCGATATGAAATGCCAAAGCGGTCGCGCAACGGGCCGGTCAACATGCCTGAGCGGGTCGTTGCCGCCACCAGCGTAAACTTGGGGATATCCAGGCGAATCGAGCGCGCCGCCGGACCCTTGCCAATCACGATATCGAGGGCAAAGTCCTCCATCGCGGGGTACAGGACCTCCTCGACCGAACGGTTGAGGCGGTGGATCTCGTCGATAAACAGCACATCGCCCGGCTGCAAGTTAGTAAGGATGGCCGCCAGGTCGCCCGTGCGCGCGATGGCAGGGCCACTCGTGGTCTTGATCTGAGCGCCCAGCTCGTTGGCGATAACGGCGGCCAGCGTGGTCTTGCCCAGGCCCGGAGGACCCGAGAAGATCACGTGGTCGAGCGTCTCGCCACGGCTCTGCGCCGCTTCGATCAACACGCGCAGGCTCTGCTTGATGTGCTCCTGGCCGCAGTAATCGTCCAGGCGCTGAGGGCGCAAAGTGCGGTCGACATCGAGATCCTCGGCCGTCAGCTCCGAGCCCACCATGCGCTCGCCGTGCGCCATGGATGCCGCCGGCGAGTTACCGGGCGTCGCCCACAAGTCCTGAGAGTCATCGGCTTCCCACATCACGCATCCATTCCGAGTCGCTTAAGCGCCGCGCCGAGCAGATCCTCGACACGCATATTCTGCCCATCATACCCGCTCAGGGCAACATCGGTCTCCTGCGGGCTAAAGCCCATGGAAAGGAGCGCCGCACGGGCATCATCGATCACCGAGGGAGCGGCAGCGGGCACGGGCATCGCAACCTGTCCGGGAATCACGTCGACCGGCACAAAGCCCTTATCCTTGGCAAAGGTGCTCTTGAGTTCCAGGATCAGGCGCTGAGCTGTCTTTTTGCCCACACCGGGTACCTTGGCCATGCCCTTGTCGTCCTCGGCCATCACCAGCGAATACAGCTGCCCCACGGTATAGGTGGAAAGCACGGCAAGCGCCAGGCGCGGGCCAACGCCCGAAACGGACACGAGCCGGTCGAACATCATGCGCTCATCCTTTGAGGAAAAACCGAAAAGTGTCATGGCGTCCTCGCGCACCTGCATACGCGTGTAGAGGCAGACCTCGCCACCGGGCGTCGGCAACGTGGCCGCAGTGCTGCCCGAGATGCCGAGCTCAAAGCCAACGCCCGACACATCGACGACAGCAGAGCTCATCGTGGCCTCGACAAGCGTTCCGTGGAGCTGGGAAATCATCAGTATCCGGTTCCTCTCTGTTGATAGAACTCGCCACCGGTGAGGGCGCGGGTGCGGCTGAGGTTTACGTGGCAGATGGCGCAGGCCAGGGCATCGGCGGCATGGTCGGGATGCGGGTCGTGATCGAGCTGTGTGAGTGTGCGTACCATGTAGGCGACCTGCCGCTTGTCCGCGGCGCCAGTGCCCACCACAGCCTGTTTGATCTGCATGGGCGTGTACTCGCCAATCTCGAGCGCGCATTCCGAAAGTGCGACGAGTGCAGCACCGCGGGCATGCGCCGTGGGGATGGCCGAACGAACGTTGGCGCCAAAGTAGATGCTCTCGACAGCAGCCGTGTCGGGTCGATAACGCTCAACGACATCCTTAAGGTCATGGGCGATATGCGACAGGCGCACCGCGAGCGGACTTCCGGCACTGGTCTCGATGCAGCCATAGGCACGGCAGCGAACCTCGCCACGCCGCTCCTCGATAATCCCCCAACCCGTATGAGCCAAACCGGGGTCAATGCCCAAGATAACCAAGCCGACCTCCCCTCGCCACAAGCACAGCGCAAGACAAGGCCCCGCGCATCATTCACGAACGTCTGTTCTAGAATAACACAACGCTAGCCCTATAAGTCAGCCGAGATCGAATTGTAGGTTGAGTATACGCAAGCGAGCGCCCGCCAGAGCGGGCAAGGTGCCTTGAAAGAGGAGGGCATTGACCTGGCGGTCATGTCCGACGATTGAAAGGCAGATTGCCGCTCTGGCGGGCGCGCAGCGACCTAGTTCTGAGAGAAGAACGGAAATTGTCGGGGATCAACCGGCGGATGCGGCATCGGGCCACCCTGGGGCCCACCCTGCGGGCCACCCTGGCCGCCCATCATCTTATCGATGGCGTCCTGAACCTCGCCCTCGAACTTTTTCATTCCCTCGTGTAAACGACGCTGACCGTCCTCAGAGCGCAGCTCCTCCATTTGCTCGGGCGAAATACCCAGTAGCTCGCCCAGCACGCCCATCATCTCGTTTCGCACGCGCTCGCTCGTATCCTCGTCAGCAAAACGGCGCACCTCGGCGCGCGCCAGCGAATCGACCGTCATACGCTCCTTGCCGTTAAGCCCCAGGTCGGACCACGCGAGCATATACGGCCAGGCACGCTCGGCAAACGAACGGGCCGAGACGATCGGCGCCATCGGCAACATGCGGCGGGCAGCCTCACCCTGTCGAACGAGCATCAGCAGCAGCGAGCAGGCCTCAGGCTTGCCAGCGGCCATCGGGATGTCGTCGAAAGATCGATTGCGGTCCACGTGCGCCTCGAGCGCGCCATCGACCTCACCCGGCTCAAGCCCGCCGAGCAGCTGTGCCGCACGGTCGAGCATATCGACCGGACCGTCGAGCGTCGAGAGCGCCTGCGCCAGCACGCGCTCCATACAATCTTCCACTGCGTTGAGCGTCACGAGCTCTTGGGGCACCACGGCAGACGTGCGGTTGCGCACACGCGCCACAAACTCAAGCGTCGACAGGTACACATCGCCAAAGGGCGCAAAGTCACCCTGGTAGCCGCCGCAAAGCGCCGGCGCCGCCAGCGCATACTCGGTTTTGGACAGCGGGCTCAGCGCCATCGCACCCAGCTCTAGCGCCGTGTCCTCCAGCATGAGGCCCAGCGTGCGCGAGCGCAGACGCTCGGCATCGCCCGCCGACACGTCGCGATCGAGCACACGCGCCGCATCCGGTGCATCGCGCTCGACAGTGCGAATGTGCAAACGCTCGGCGATGGCACGGACGGCGGCACAGCGGACAGCCTCGGCCTCCTCCTGCGCCGGCGTAAAGATACGGTTGCGCCCCAGCACCAGGCCAATCACATTACGCGGGCCCAGAGCGTCGACGGCCAGCGCCGCCAGCAAAGACGACGGCAAGTCACCCTCGAGTGCCACCACAGCACGCGACGCACCGTGGGCTCGGGCGTTGTCGCGCACGGCGAGCACCAGCGCCTGCCACAGCCACTCCTCGGAACGGAACTCGGGCAGTTCGTGATCTTCCAGGGCATCGAGCATCACGCCGCGCTGAATCTCCTGAACCAGCAGGCTCTCCTCAAAGCACGGCGCCTGGGCCACCACGCGACCGCAGTCGTCGAGCACAAACGAACCGCCGGTATACACCGACTCGTCATAGGCACCGATCGGCGCCATGCAGGCAAACCACACGCTGCGCTTGGATGCGATCTTGCGGTAGGCGCCGCTGCGAACGGCAGCAATGGCGGCAGTCTCGCGGTCGGTCATGTCAAACGCGTTGAATTGGAAATACGCAATGAGGTCAACACCGGTCGGCAGCATCTCGAGTTCGCGGTCCAAGTCAAAAATCACGGCGATGCGCACGCCGTCCACGTCGAACACCGGCGGCGCCCAACGTGTGTCGTTGTTCTCGCCACGCTGCAGGGCAATGCTCGAACGCGCCGGCACCACATGACCGTCCTTGAGCATCATGTAGTCGAGCAGCGACTGGCCTTCAAACGAAACCGCCGCGGGCACGATGCAGATCATGTCAAGCTCTTGGATACGCTCGGCGACACCGGTCAAGCCGGCAAGCATGTCGTGCTCAAAGTCGGCAGTGCCCACCAGGCCACCGGGCATGGCGCCCATAAAGAGCGGAGCCGGAACGCACAGCACGCGCGCCCCGCGCTCGTGGGCCAGACGAGCCTGGTCCTCGATGCGGCCGCAAATGCCCTCAATATCACCCAGGCGCATATCGATCTGTGCAAGCGCGAGCTTCATGGCCCAGCCCTTTCCGTCGTAAACCATCGAAATCGTAGTAAAAGCGCCGGCCGCATAATGCAGTCGGCGCTTGCATGTGCATATGCTAGCTATGATACCCCGAGCGGGGGCGCGCTCCTAGAATGTCGCGGACCACAGCCCGTGCAGGTTGCAGTAGGCATAGACGGTACCGGTCTTGGAGCCGCCCGCGAAAAACGTCGCGGGTTTCATGCCGGGCTCAAGGTAATGGACCTCTAAGCGGCCCTCGGCCTCAAGGGCGATCCACTCAATGTAGTGCTCGGGCAGGCTGGGGTGCTCGACCGAGCCAACGCGTGCGCGAATCACGTGACCGTCACGCTCGGTCTCGACAACAGGCACGTGCTTCTCGTGCGCTGCGTCCTCAGTGTTTGCAGTCAGTTCCGTGCAACCGGCAGGGGTCGCAACGTCGTTGCCCAGGGCGGCAATGAGCTTGCCATCGGGGTCCTTAAAGAATTTCGCCATGATGTTCTCCTTTGCTGATGTGCCGATGTTCTTGAGGTTCTTATGCCCAAAGGCAGACAAACCATCCACGGCATTGCAAATGAACACATAACGGATTAGGCAAGCGGTCGAGCCAAAATGCGTCGACCGTCCTGCCTACCCCAGCAGCCCCACCCGAGCGGGTTAGCGCCCGTCGCCGCCGAGCAGCGCCAGAACGTCCTCGCGGGTAAACAGCGCCGACGAGATGCCGTCGCCGCCGAGCACGCTGTTGACCAGGTCGCGCTTGGACTCCTGCATCTGCATAATGCGTTCCTCGATCGTGTCCTTGGCGATGAGCTTGTACACGGTCACGGTATGTTGCTGGCCAATACGATGCGCACGGTCGGTCGCTTGGTCCTGCGCCGCCACGTTCCACCACGGGTCGTAGTGAATGACCACGTCGGCCGCCGTCAGGTTCAGGCCCACGCCGCCCGCCTTGAGCGAAATCAAAAAGATCGGAACCTTGCCCGCTTGGAACTGCGCGACCATCTTGGCGCGGCTCTCCTTAGACGAAGCGCCCGTGAGCTTAAGGAAGGCGATGTCCTCCTTGGCCAAGCGCTTACCAATGATATCGAGCATACCCGTAAACTGGCTGAACAGCAGGATGCGATGCCCGCCGTCGAGTGCGCCGTGCACGAGCTCCATGCACGTATCGAGTTTGGCGCTCCCCGCCTTGTAATCCTCGTAGTGCAGACGCGGGTCGCAGCAGATCTGGCGCAGCTTGGTGAGCTCGGCGAGCACCTTGAGCTTGTCTTTCTTAAACTCGGATGACTCGCGGTGCTGCACCTGTTGGGCGATGCGGTCCTGGTTGGCCAGGTAGAGCTTGCGCTGCTCGCCGGTGAGCTGCGCCATGACCGTATCCTCGATCTTCTCGGGCAGGTCTGCCACCACGTCTTCCTTTACGCGGCGCAGCACAAACGGCGACACGAGCGCCTGCAGGCGAGCGGCGCTGTCGCCCTCGGCGTGCTCGACCGGGCTTTCGAAGCGCTTGGCAAACGACTCGCGCGTGCCAAGTAGGCCCGGCATCAAAAAGTCGAAGATGCTCCAGAGCTCGGACAAGCGGTTTTCGATGGGCGTGCCCGTCAAGGCAAAGCGCACGCCGGCAGGCAGGCGCTTGGCGGCACGCGCTACCTGCGTGAGCGGGTTTTTAATGTACTGGGCCTCGTCGAGCACCACACGGGCAAAGTCCTGCTCGACATACTCGTCGATATCGCGCCGCATAAGGTCATACGACGTCACGACCACGTTATGCTCGGCCACGCCGGCGATCTGCACGCGACGCTGCGCCTTGGTGCCCACAATGGCGCACACATCGAGCGAGGGCGCAAAGCGCTCCAGCTCGGCGGTCCAGTTGTACACAAGCGACGCGGGACACACCACAAGCGTGGGTTTAGTGTCCCCCGCCTCCACGCGCGCCAGGATATGCGCGATCATCTGGAGCGTTTTACCCAGGCCCATATCGTCGGCCAAGATGCCGCCAAGGCTCAGGTGTTCGAGCGAGCCGAGCCACTGGTAGCCGTCGACCTGATAGCCGCGCAGTGTGGCCTTGAGCGAGACCGGCACCGTAAAGTCCATCTTGCCGAGCGTATCCAAGCGCTCGACGGTGCGGCGGAACGCGGCGTCACGATCGGCCTCGAGCGCGGGTGTGCGCGCGAGCATGCTATCGACGAACAGGGTGCTCGATGCGGGAAGCAACACGCCGTCGAGCAGGTCGACGGCATCGACGCCCAGGTCCTCGGCGAGGCCAAACGCGGCTCGAGCGCCCTCGTCCAGGCGAATGATGTCGCCGGACGTAAGGCGCGCAAACGTTTGATGGCGCTTGTACGAATCGAGATAGACGGCAAGGTCCGCGGCCGAAAGCCCGCTCGCGCCCAGCTCGACATCGAGCAGATTGCTCTTGACAGTCGCACGAACCGAGAGCTTGGGCGCGGGGCGCACCGAAATCTGGCGCAGGCGGTCGCTGAGCATGACCTCACCCAGCTCGGACAGGGCGGACAGGCCCTCGGTCAGCAGGCAGAACAAGCTCTCGTCATCGCGCTCCTCAAACGCCAGACCGCCCTCGTAAAAGTCGAAATACAGGGCCGCCGTGTCCATAACACGAAACTCTGCCACCTCGTCGCGGGGCGGCACGCCGGGGCGTTGCTCTTCGAAGAGACTGCCCGGAGCGCCTAGACTAAAGAGGTCTGCCGACCAGTCGCCGTAGGTAACCGTAATTTTGCAGGTCACAAGCCCATCGTCGACGCCGATCGCCATAGCAAAGCTCGGCTCGGGCGCCACAGTATCGAGCGCGGCGGGCGCGGTAAGGTCGGTGTAGTCGCGCAAAATGGGCAGCGCCATACGACAGAACTCCCCCACCTGGTCGACAGCGATATGAATCGGCGTGCGACAGGGCAGTAAGCGCGATAGGAACGGCGCCGCATGCTGGGCAAACGCTACATCGGCGCGGCGCGCACGGCGGGTGTCGACCAGATAGGCAACGTCGCCCGAAGCAAAGCAGTATGCATCGGCCGGCAGGCGTAGATCGTAGCTGCCACCAGCCGCCGGCGCGATTTTGGCGGCAAGGAGCGGTGGGCGCTTAGACAGCGCCTCGTCCTCCCCTTCCGGAGGCATCTCAACCGCCACGTCATAGGTGCGATGCGTCGTCGTCCCCCGCGACCAGGCGGGCTCAAAAGAGATGCTCTGGCCGCGCAACAGGTCCAGCACATATACGATGCTATGCTCGGACAGCGGCAACTGACGCTCGGCGACAAAACCGCTGCGGACAAAGTCGTACGACTGTCTCTTATACACATCTGACGCTGCCGACGAAGCTAGAAGTGTAGATC
>UQNU01000049.1 GCA_900542555.1 uncultured Collinsella sp. | reverse complement strand
ATACTGCAGCCGTTGCCCACGATGCGGGAAACATCCGCATCGTGGGTTTTTGCTTATGAAGGGACGGTGCCGCGTGGACGTGCAACAGCTAGAAGAGGCTTGGGCTTTGAGAGCCGGCGCGCGTGAGGCGCGGTTGCTTGCGGCCTCGCATGTGCCAGCAGCGCTGTCGCAGCTGGGGATTGTATGTCCCGGCGATCGTCTGGTTGCCTTTGCGGACGACTTTGCCGATGCGTTTGCGCGCGGCTTTGATGGCTGCGACGTGGCTATGGTGGGGGAGCCATCGGTTGCGGCGTTTGCTGCTGCGTCCGATGGCTTTGATGCTTCGTTTGATGCCGAGGGGCCGCACCTGTGGTGGTTTGTTAACTCAATCGGCGGGTTTGGTCTGCGTGTGCCCGACCTTCGCGCCCTGGGCCGAGCGGCTCGTGAGGCCCGCGCGCTGCTCGCGGTGGATAACACGGTGGCTGGCCTCTTTGGGTGCGATCCGCTGCGTTTGGGTGCCGCCCTGTCGCTCGAGGCGCTCGATCGCGTGTGCGCCGGTATGGCTCCGCGCAAGCTCGTTGTCGCTTCGGTAGCGCGCTCACAGCTCAAGCGCCATCGTGTGGATGCCGCTGCCGAGTGCGCGCATGCCCTGCTTGAGGGCCGTGGCTTGGCCAAGCTTGATTTGACTGCCAACGAGGCCGCTGTGCTGGAGCGCGGGCTTTCCTCGCTTAACGCCCGCATGCAGGCGCATTTCGACCGCGCCCGTGCGCTGGCCGAGTACTTGGCTGCGAACGAGATGGTACGCAACGTGCGCTATCCCGGTCTGAGCTCGCATCCCGACCATGCGGTTGCAACGGGAATCCTCGAGCACGGCTTTGGCCCGGCAGTTGAATTTGACCTTATCGAGCGTAGCGCGGGCAAGCTGTTCGATGCTTTGCCGGGTGAGTTCCGCACATCGCCCGCCGGCGGCGCAACGACGCGCCTTTCGGCCCCACGCGGCAAGCAGGGGAGCACCATCCGCCTCTTCGCCGGCACCGACGACCCCTTGATCGTGGCCGCCACCCTAGACAACGCCCTCCGTAAGTAGCTAATTTGGGACGGGGCTTTTTTAGCTACCCAATGTCAATTTTTGGCTATGAGTCATGAATACTCTGGACGGGTAGCTAAAAAAGCCCCGTCCCAAATTAGCTACTCTTTGATGCTGGTGATGAGGTCGTTTGCTTTGGTGGCAATGACGTTGTTGATGTCGGCCTGCAGCTCCTCGTAGACCGCTATGGCTCGCTCGCCGGCGGGGGTCAGGGTGGACCCGCGGGCGCCGTCGCGCTCGATGAGCTTGCAGCTCAGCTGTCCTTCCGCCTCGTTCACAATGCGCCAGGCCTTGGAATACGCCATTCCCATGCTCTTGGCGGCGCGGTTGAGCGAGTGCTCGCGGGCGATACCCTGCAGCAGCAAGACGCAGCCGTGGCCGAACACGCCCGGCAGATCTTTGTCGCACGACTGAATGACCAGTTTTGCCGTCGTCTTGTACTCCATGCGCTCCACGTCTCTCCGCTAAAGTGTTTGCTGGGCAAACGCAAAGCCTGCGTCAAACCCTCGTGTGCTCTTCTTAAATCATGCATTGTAGCAGTCAAAGTGCGTTAAGATACTTCCCCAGTATTGGGCGCCCAAGGTTGGGCTGGGTCCTACGAGGCCTGCAGCCGACCGGTCGCATGGAAAAAGGAGAAACATGGCTACGTTCTTTCCCGGTGAGTCCCACACGTTTTCGGAGTATCTGCTGGTCCCTGGTTACTCGTCCTCGCAGTGCATCCCCAACAACGTCTCTCTTAAGACGCCGCTAACCCGCTTTAAGCGCGGTGAGAAGCCGGCAATCACCCTGAACATTCCCATGGTTTCCGCCATCATGCAGTCCGTCTCGGGCGTCGATATGGGTGTCGCGCTCGCTACCGAGGGCGGCCTGTCCTTCATCTACGGTTCCCAGAGCGCCGAGTCCGAGGCCGCTATGGTCAAGGCCGTCAAGGATCACAAGGCCGGCTTCGTTCAGTCCGATTCCACGCTGACCCCCGACATGACCATGGAGCAGGTCATCGAGCTCAAGGAGAAGACCGGTCATTCCACCATGCCGGTCACCGACGACGGCACTCCCAAGGGCAAGCTCCTGGGCATCGTCACCAGCCGTGACTATCGCCCCAGCCGCGATGACCATCAGAAGAAGGTCTCCGAGTTCATGACCCCGCGTGAGCAGCTCATCGTGGGCGACAAGAACATCAGCCTCAAGGTTGCCAACGACGTCATCTGGGACAACAAGCTCAACGCCCTGCCCATCGTCGACGACAACGATCACCTCATGGGCATCGTCTTCCGCAAGGACTACGACAGCCACAAGACCAACCCCAACGAGCTGCTCGATAACGACAAGCGCTACATGGTCGGCGCCGGTATCAACACCCGCGACTATGCCGAGCGCGTGCCGCTGCTCATCGAGGCCGGTGCCGATGTCCTGTGCATCGACTCTTCCGAGGGCTTCAGCGAGTGGCAGAAGCGCACCATCGAGTGGATCCGCGCCAACTACGGCGAGGATGTCAAGGTCGGTGCCGGTAACGTCGTCGACGCCGAGGGCTTCCGCTTCCTGGCCGACTGCGGTGCCGACTTCATCAAGGTCGGTATCGGCGGCGGCTCCATCTGCATTACCCGTGAGACCAAGGGTATCGGCCGTGGCCAGGCCACCGCGCTGATCGATGTCTGCCGCGCCCGTGACGAGTACTACGAGGAGACCGGTGTCTACGTGCCCGTGTGCTCCGACGGCGGCATCGTCTACGACTACCACATGACGCTCGCCCTTGCCATGGGTGCCGACTTTATGATGCTGGGCCGCTACTTCGCCCGCTTCGACGAGAGCCCGACCGAGCGCGTCAACGTCAACGGTCAGTACATGAAGGAGTACTGGGGCGAGGGTTCTGCGCGTGCCCGCAACTGGCAGCGCTACGACCTGGGCGGCGCCGCGAAGCTCAGCTTCGTCGAGGGCGTCGACTCCTACGTTCCCTACGCCGGTTCCCTCAAGGACGGCGTGGGCGGCACGCTCTACAAGGTCAAGTCCACGATGTGCAACTGCGGTGCCCTCTCGATCCCCGAGCTCCAGGAAAAGGCACGCCTGACCCTGGTAAGCTCGACCTCGATCGTCGAAGGTGGCGCCCACGACGTTGTCGTTAAGGATTCGCAGCAGTCTGTGTCTTATCGATAGGATAAGAGCTGCACATAAAGGTTGAGTATCAACCACGTTATTTAGATAAAGCGAGATGCCCGCAAGTCGCAGGCATCTCGCTTGTCGTATTTGCTATTATCAGTCGAGTCAACCTTAGGGTCGGGCGGCTTAGCTTTGTTCGCTACAAGTTCCGCACGCAAAGAAGAGCACTAAATGTGCTCTTCGTCTTGCGCAGGACTGTCCGCAGTAGCGAAAAAAGCTAAGCCGCCCGACCCCAGCTAAGATTAAAGGAGCTGATATGTGCGATTGCACAGATCATAAGGACGAGATCCCTGCCTACGACGCGCAGGCCATTGAGTCCAAGTGGATGAAGGCCTGGGAGGACTCCAACCTCTTTGCCGTCGACACCGACGACAGCAAGCCCAAGAAGTACGTGCTCGAGATGTTCCCGTATCCGTCGGGCGACCTGCACATGGGCCACGCGCGCAACTATACCATCGGCGATGCCATGGCCCGTCAGGCCCGCATGCGCGGCTACGACGTGTTGCATCCCATCGGCTTTGACGCCTTTGGCCTGCCCGCCGAGAACGCCGCCATCAAGCACAATACGCAGGCTGCCGCCTGGACGTATAAGAATATGGACCAGGCGCTCGCCACGATGAAGCGCATGGGCTTCTCCTACGATCTGGATCGCATGGTCAAGACCTGCAGCCCCGACTACTACCGCTGGGGTCAGTGGATCTTTGAGAAGATGTGGGAAAAGGGCCTGGTCTACCGCAAGAAGAACCCGGTCAACTGGTGCCCCACCTGCAAGACCGTTCTGGCCAACGAGCAGGTTACCGATGGCAAGTGCTGGCGCTGTGGCACCGAGCCCGAGAAGCGCGACCTGGAGCAGTGGTACTACAAGATTACCGAGTACTCCCAGGAGCTGCTCGACGACCTGGAGAAGCTCCCCGGCTGGCCCGAGCGCGTCAAGCAGATGCAGGCCAACTGGATCGGCCGCTCCGAGGGCGCCGAGGTCGACTTTACCCTGTGCGACCAGGATGGCGAGCCCATCGAGGGCGATGAGGGCAAGATCACCGTCTTCACTACGCGTGCCGACACCCTCTTTGGCGTCTCCTTCTTTGTCCTGGCTCCCGAGTACGCTCGTCTGCACGAGCTCGTCGAGGGCACGGAGTACGAGGAGGCCGTCACCAAGATCGTCGAGGACTCCAAGCATATCTCTGCCGTCGAGCGTGCCCAGGGCACCCTCGAGAAGCACGGTGCCTTTACCGGCCGCTACGTGGTGAACCCCGTCAACGGCGAGAAGGTCCCCGTGTGGGTTGCCGATTATGTCGTTGCCGACTACGGCACCGGCGCCGTCATGGCCGTTCCCTGCGGCGATCAGCGCGACTTTGAGTTTGCCCGCAAGTACGACCTGCCGATCGTGCCGATCATCCTGGACGATGACGACCGTGCTGCCGTCGAGGCCAGCGGCGAGACCATCGATACCTTCCATGCCGAGACCGTCGACTGGGATTGCGCCCACGCTGCCGAGGGCACGCTCGTCCAGTCCGGCAAGTACACCGGCATGCGCGGCGGTAAGCACTCCGAGGGCGAGGCTGCCATCGTGGCCGACCTCGAGGCTATGGGCTGCGGTCGTCGGAAGGTCGAGTTCCGCCTGCGCGACTGGCTCATCAGCCGCCAGCGCTATTGGGGCAACCCCATCCCGGCCATCCACTGCGAGCACTGCGGCATCGTGCCCGTGCCCGAGGATCAGCTGCCGGTGACGCTGCCCGAGAACCTGGACCTGGGCGCCGGCGAAACCCTTGCTGAGTGCAAGGAGTTCTACGAGACCACCTGCCCGGTCTGCGGTCGCCCGGCCAAGCGCGAGACCGATACCATGGACACGTTCACCTGCTCCAGCTGGTATTACCTGCGTTATACCGACCCGCACAACACCGAGCTGCCCTTCTCCCGCGAGGCGGCAGACCGTTGGATGCCCGTCGATAACTACATCGGCGGCATCGAGCACGCCATTCTGCACCTGCTCTACAGTCGCTTCTTTACCAAGGCGCTACGCGACCTGGGCCTGCTGAGCGTGGACGAGCCCTTCACCAACCTGTTGTGCCAGGGCATGGTCAAGGACGAGAACGGCGACACCATGTCCAAGTCCAAGGGCAACGTCGTGCCGCCGAGCTCGGTTATCGAGCCCTTCGGCGCCGACACCATGCGTCTGGCTATCCTGTTTATCGCCCCGCCCGAGAAGGACTTCGACTGGGATCCCAAGGCTGTCGAGGGCGCCAACCGCTTTATCAAGCGCGCCTGGCGTATCGTGTGGCAGCTCGTCCAGTCGGGTGACGCCAGCGTGGCCTTCGACAAGTCCGTGCTCGACGAGGTCGCGATGAAGCTCTATCGCGAGCGTCACCGCACCATCGCCAAGTGCACCGAGGACTTCGATCGCGGCCAGTTCAACACCGCGATCTCTGCCGTCATGGAGCTCGTCAACGCGGCGAGCGCCTACCTCAACGCCACCGAGGGCGCTGACCGCGACAAGGCCCTGTGCTACGGCGTGGCCAAGGACATCGTGAGCGTCCTGGCGCCCATCTGCCCGTTCTGGGCCGACGAGCTGTGGCACGAGGCACTCGGCTGCGAGGGCAACGCCTACACCGCCGCCTGGCCCGAGTTCGACCTGGCCGAGTCCATCGAGGATACGGTGCAGATCGTCGTCCAAGTACTCGGCAAGGTCCGTGGCCGCATTGACGTGGCCCGCGATGCCTCCAACGAGGAAATGCAGGCTGCCGCCGAGGCTGCCGTTGCCAAGTGGACCGAGGGCAAGACGGTCGTCAAGGCTATCTGCGTACCCGGCAAGCTGGTCAACCTGGTGGTTAAGTAAATGCCGCGCGTATAGTTGACGTGCTAAAGACGAGGGACGATCCAGCTGGGTCGTCCCTCGTTTTGCGCTATATGCCCTACTTGGCTGGCGTTTAGCGCCACCCTCTACGGAATGTGTACCAAGTCCCTAAAGTAGACGTTGCCTGTCTGCTCCTCGAACATCCAGATACTGAGGTAGATGTCGTTGAGGTCGCTGTTCACGTCAAAGTCCGGATCGTCGAAGGTGCTTACAAAGGTGAGCATCGCGGTCGCTTCTTCGCCTGCGGCGACCGGCTGGCGCATGCGCACGTCGCGGACGACACCGTTGACGTAGGCATAAGCATCAACATCGCCAAACATCATGTCCACATTGGTGTTGTTTGTCACCGCAAAGACCAACACGGCGTCGCCGTAGCCATCCGTGTCCTTGCCCACGCAGGTAACATGGACGTTCTCGTCTGCCTCAAGATCGATGGGGAACTGTTCTTGAGGGTCGGGACCTAAGCCCTGGGGGTCGACTATATCTTCGTCTATTTTGTCGAAACGCTCCGATGGCGTCGTTTTCTCGATGGCTTTGGTGCTGCCGAGATCCGGCTCACATGGTCCGGTGTTGCCATCGATGTTGCTGCAGCCCGCCAAAGCGAACGAGCAGGCTGCAATGGCGAGCGCGATCGTGCAGAGGGTGCCTAGGCGTTCCATGGATCCTCCTTGCCATAGAGATGCTGGAAGGTCGTGCGGTCAATGCGTGCGGCAGGCTTTCTCGCTACAGAATGCCTCTCAGCTCTAGTCTGACCGATGTGCGCCCAGGGATGGAATGCCCATAGGGCCCGATTCGGTCGGCGCGCTGGGACCCATGGCCCGTTTTGGGGCTTTTGGGGAGCACCGCACAGGAGTCCTCGTCTAATTGTCCTATTCTTGTGGAGAAGCTGTGGGCGCGCTGACCTGCGAATTTCCATTGCGCTTGCACGTTTTCGCAGGTATTGGTATAGTTTGCTTGCAAATGAAGTAGTAATTGAAAGAAGTGGGGTTTCGGCCCCGCTTCTTTTTTGTATGGATGGAGGTGCCGCAATGGTCAAGACCAAGACCGAGCAGGCGATCATCGACGCGCTCGAGGCCGTCGCTCCCCAGCACGATGTCGATATTGTCGACGTTGAGCTCGTGGGCGCCACCAAGGCCCCCTGCGTGCGTGTGCGTATCGAGGGTGCCGAGGGTCAGAGCTTGTCGCTCAACGACGTCACGGCCAATACCAAGTGGGTCGGCGACGTAATCGAGGAGCTCGACCCCATTTCTTCGAGCTATACGCTCGAGGTGTCGAGCCCGGGTATGGCGCGCCCGCTGCGCCGCCCGCGCGACTTTGCCCGCTTTGTGGGCGAGGACTGCGAGCTCACCTCCACCGCCACCGAGGGTCGTCGCAAGTACTCCGGCAAGATTGCCGCCGCGACCGAGACGAACGTGACTCTCGAGCTCGAGGACGGCGAGTCCGTCACCCTCGATTTCTCTGATGTTAAAAAGTGCAAGTTGAAGCCCGCCTATGACTTCAAGCCCGCGAAGGAAGGAAAGTAAGATGGCAGCATCCGACATGATGTCCGCCCTGATGGAGCTTTGCCAGGAGAGGCACATCGACCAGCTCTACCTGATCGACCGCCTGGAGCAGTCGCTCGCCAAGAGCTATGCCGAGATCCTGCATCTTGAGTGGGGCGCCAAGGTGACCATCGACCGCACCACCGGCAAGATCTATGTCTACCGTCTGGAGCCGATCGACGATTCCATGGACGAGGAGGGCAACTTCACCGAGTTCGAGGAGATCGACGTCACCCCTAAGAACACGAGCCGCATCGCCGCCCAACACGCCAAGGCCGAGATCAACGCCATCGTGCGCAACTCTGCCCACGAGCAGATCTACGAGGAGTTCTCCGGCCGTATCGGTGATCTCATCAGCGGTACCGTGCTGCAGTCCACGCCCGACTTTACGATTGTCAAGATTCGCGAGGGCGTCGAGGCCGAGCTGCCGCACTTCGACCAGCGCCGTTACGAGAACGAGCGCAACGAGCGTCCGATGGGCGAGCGCTACCTGCACAACCAGCACATCAAGGCCGTGATCATCGACGTTCGCGACCCCAACTCCAACCTGCAGCCGGTTCGTGGCGAGCACAGCCGTCCGCCGATTGTCATCTCCCGTACCCACCCCGAGCTCATGCGTCGTCTGTTTGAGCAGGAGGTGCCCGAGATCTATGAGGGCACCGTCCAGATCAAGTCGATCGCCCGCGAGCCCGGCCAGCGTTCCAAGGTCGCCGTCCACTCGCTCGACGACCGTCTGGATCCCGTGGGCGCCTGCGTCGGCCCCAAGGGCAGCCGTGTTCGCGCTGTCGTGGGCGAGCTCCGTGGCGAGCGCGTCGACGTCATCCTGTGGGATGCCGATCCTGCCGTCTACGTCGCCAACGCCCTGTCGCCCGCTAAGGTCACCCGCGTCCTCATCGACGAGGAGAAGGCTTACGCCGGTGTCATCGTGCCCGACGACCAGCTGTCCCTCGCCATCGGCAAGGAGGGCCAGAACGCCCGTCTCGCCGCGCGCCTGACCGGCTGGCACATCGACATCAAGTCCGAGACGCTTGCCGCCGACATCCTCAAGAACGTTCCCGTTCACGAGGAGCCCGCCGCCGACCTGATCGGTGACGAGGAGGACGAGGACGTCCGCCGCTGTGAGTATGTGTCCGAGGACGGCATCCAGTGCCGCAACCAGGCTCGTCCCGGCTCCCGTTTCTGCGGTGTCCACGACACCGACGCCTTCGATGATGCGGAGGACCTGATCTAGCGCGCGGTCGCGCCGGGTGGGTCCTGGCGCGTCTCTCACGCTCGTTCAGTCTCTAGGCACCCAAGGTGCCAGAAAGGGTAGGTGAAGTCATATGGCAAAAGTCCGTGTGTCCACCCTGGCCAAAGAGTTCGGCATGACCTCCAAGGAACTGATGGGTCATCTCGCCGATATGAAGATTCCCGCTAAGTCCGCTTCCTCCACCTTGGAGGACGCCTATGTCGCTATGGTCCGCAAGCAGCTCGCCTCGGTGATCGAAGCCCGCGCTCAGGAAGTCGAGGCCGCTAAGCAGGCCGAGGAGCAGGCAGCTGCCGCCGAGGAGGCCGCTCGCGCCGCCGAGGCCGAGCGCGAGCGCATCGCCGCCGAGAAGGCCCGCGAGGAGGAGCGTCGCCAGTTTGCCGCAGCCCAGGCAGTCGAGGAGGCTGCCCGCGCCGAGGCCGAGGCCAAGAAGAAGGCCGAGCAGGAGCGCCTTGCCCGCGAGAAGGAGGAGGCTGCCCGCGAGGCCCAGCGCCGCGCCGTTCCCGCTTCCGACTCCGGTTCGCGCTTCCGTTCGCTTCTCGACCAGATTGCCGCACAGGAGACCGTGCTCAAGGAGAAGAAGGACGCCGAGGACAAGGCCAAGGCCGAGCGCGCCGCCGAGCGCGGCAACCGTCGTGGCGGTAACAACGACCGCCGCGGTGGCCGTCGTAACGATCGCAACGCTTCCGACAACAACTCCGAGCGCAACGCCTCCGAGAGCCGTCCGCACAGCCATCGCACCAACGCCAGCAACAACGTCGCTGCTGGCATGGACTTCCCCAACCCCGATAAACAGGGCAAGGGCAAGAACCGCAAGGGCGGTCACAACAACGAAGAGGACCACTACAGCCGCATGGCTCGCGAGGCCGAGGAGTACAGCCGCGAGAAAGTGCTCGAGGAGGCTCGTGCTGCCGTCGAGGAGGCCTCTCGCGAGTCCACCGGTCGCCGCAAGAAGCGCAAGGAGAAGCGCGAGCGCGAGGCTGCCAAGGCGCAGGAGGAGCGCAAGATAGAGGAGGCGCTGGCCCAGGGCGTGAACCCCGAGGACCTCGACGCCATCAAGGTCTCCCAGGGCGTTACCGTCCAGGAGCTTGCCGAGGCGCTCGACGTTCCGGCCAACGACATCATCAAGCGTCTGTTCCTGCTGGGTACTCCGCTCACGATGACGCAGTCCATGTCCGACGACCTCGTCGAGCTCGTTGCCGACGACCTGGGCCGTCAGATTAAGATCATCACTCCCGAGGAGGAGAACACCTTCTCGTTCTACGACGATCCCGCCGACCTTAAGCCGCGCGCCCCGGTCGTCACCGTCATGGGCCACGTCGACCACGGTAAGACGTCGCTGCTCGACGCCATCCGTCACACCGGCGTCGCTGCCGGCGAGGCGGGCGGCATTACGCAGGCCATCGGCGCTTCGCAGGTCATGATCAACGACCGCAAGATCACCTTTATCGATACCCCGGGTCACGCCACCTTTACGGCTATGCGTGCCCGTGGCGCCAAGGTGACCGACATCGTCATCCTGATCGTCGCCGCCGACGACGGCGTCATGCCCCAGACGGTCGAGTCGATTAACCACGCCAAGGCTGCCGGCGTACCCATCGTCGTTGCCGTCAACAAGATCGATAAGCCGGGCGCCAACCCCGACCGTGTGCGTCAGGAGCTCACCGAGTACGGAGTCATCCCCGAGGAGTGGGGCGGACAGAACATGTTCGTCAACATCTCGGCCAAGCAGAAGATCGGTATCGACGACCTTCTGGAGACCGTGCTGCTCCAGGCCGACGTGCTCGAGCTCAAGGCCAACCCGGACACCTTTGCCTCCGGCAACGTCCTTGAGGCCAAGCTCGACAAGGGCCGCGGCTCGGTCGCTACCGTGCTCGTGACCCGCGGTACCCTGCACGTGGGCGATACGCTGGTCGCCGGCCTTACCTACGGTCGCGTCCGCGCCATGCTCGACCCCAAGGGTCGCGCCGTCACCGAGGCTGGTCCCTCCGACGCCGTCGAGATCCTGGGCCTGCAGTCCGTGCCCAACGCCGGTGACGAGTTCCGCGTGTTCGAGGACGAGCGCGAGGCTCGTGCCCTGGCCGACGAGCGTTCGCTCAAGGCCCGTATCGAGGAGCAGAGCCGCGTCAAGCACGTCACGCTCGAGAACCTCTTCGAGACTATTGCCGACGCCGAGGTCAAGGAGCTCAACCTGATCATCAAGGCCGACGTCCAGGGTTCCATCGAGGCCCTTCAGGACTCGCTCGACAAGATGGATCAGTCCGAGGTTCGCATCAACACGATCCACTCCGCCGTTGGCGCCATCAACGAGACCGACGTCGTCCTGGCCGACGCCTCCAACGCCATCATCATCGGCTTTGGCGTCCGTCCCGACGGTAAGGCCCGCTCTGCTGCCGAGCGCGAGGGCGTCGAGATCCGTTGCTATGACGTCATCTACAAGTGCCTCGAGGAGCTCGACGCCGCCCGTATCGGCATGCTCAAGCCCACCGAGGTCGAGGTCGCCACGGGTACCGCGACCGTCCTGGACACCTTCAAGGTGCCCAAAGTCGGTATCGCCGCCGGTGTCCGCGTCGAAGAGGGCGAGATCGCCGCGACCGATTCCGTGCGTCTGGTGCGCGACGGTATCGTGGTCTTCAACGGCAAGATCGCCTCGATGCGCCACTACAAGGACGAGGCCAAGAGCCTCAAGAGCGGTTCCGAGGGCGGCATTGGCCTGGAGAACTTCCAGGACATCAAGCCCGGCGACCAGATCGAGGGTTACCGCATCGACCAGGTTGCCCGCACCGAGTAGGGGGTAGCGCTATGAAGCAAACGCAGGCAACCCGCCGTCTGGGCGAGCAGCTTCGCGAGAAGCTCGGTTATATCCTGCTCTTTGAGGTTTCCGATCCGCGTCTCGACCTGGTTACTTTGACTGCGGTCGAGGTCGCGGTGGACCGTTCATTCGCGCGCGTGTACGTGTCGTGCGATGCGAGCCGCTACGACGAGGTCATGGAGGCGCTCGCAAGCGCTAAGGGCCGTATTCGCAGCCTGTTGGCTCGCTCGCTCGATTGGCGTGTTACGCCCGAGCTCGATTTTCGCATCGATCGCTCGACCGATGAGGCCGAGCGCATCACGCGTGCGCTGGAAAACGTTCCCGCCACGCTTGCGATCGAAAAGGACGAGGACGGCTATCCGATAGCGGATGCCGCCCAGGAGGCAGCTTTAGATGACTAATTCCGCCGACCTCGCCTCGTGCGAGTCTGCAGATATTCAGCGACGCGTCCTCGAGCTCATCGAGGGTGCGTCCTCCATTGCGATTTCGGGACACACTTCTCCCGATGGCGATGCCTTGGGCTCTGTATTGGGTCTGGGCCTTTCGCTCATGAAGTTTTTTCCCAACAAGGACATTGCGCTGCTGCTGGCAGATGATGACCCGGTTCCGCGTATCTACCGCTTTATGGAAGGCTCCGATCGCCTGGTGCCGGCATCTGCGTACGCCGGCAATCCTGACCTGTTCATCTCGGTGGACGTACCGGTCGTCGAGCGCCTCAATAATTCTGCCGAGGTGCTTCGTCGCTCCAAGTATGTGGTGTGCTTCGATCATCATCCGGCGCGCGAGGAGTTTGCCGAGCTGAGCCTGAGGCGCGTTGAAGCTGCAGCCTGCGCTATGATCATCGACCGCTTCTTGGACAATTGTGGCATTGTCGCCCGTGATGGCGTTGCGACCTGCCTGCTGTGTGGCTTGGTTACCGATACCGGCCGTTTCCAGTACCAGAATGCCGATGCCGCCGCGTTCCATGCGGCCTCGCGTCTGGTTGCCCACGGTGCCGATCCGGCGCGCGTTGCGCTCGAGGTCTACCAGAGCATGCGCGTAGAGTTTTTGCATCTCAAGTCCATCGTTATGGGCCGCATCAAGACAGTGGCGCACGGGCGCGTGGCGTATAGCTATGCGTACCAGAGCGACCTTGAGGCCTGCGGCGTCACCTCGGATGAATGTGACGGCCTGGTCGATGTGGTGCGTTCGGTGATGGGCGTCGAGGTCTGCCTGTTCTTAAAGGGCATCGACGGCGATACCAAGGTGCGCGGCAACCTGCGCTCCAAGGGTGACCTCGATGTATCCGAGATCGCTGCCAACTTTGGCGGTGGCGGGCATCATGCCGCCGCCGGCTTTTCCAACAACGGAACAATTCGCGAGACGCTCGCCGTGGCACTTCCCATGCTGGCCGAGCTGGTGGGGGAGGATCCCGCTTCGGTGACCGTCGAGCTTTAACTTTTTGGATGGTACATGGCTCGTCGTACGCCTTCTCAACTGAATATGCTGCTCGCCGTCGATAAGCCGGTGGGCTGCACGTCCCACGATGTGGTCTCGCAATGCCGACGCGCCCTCCATGAGCGGCGCGTCGGCCATGCCGGCACGCTCGACCCCATGGCATCCGGCGTCATGGTGGTGGGCGTGGGCCAGGCTACTCGTCTGCTGGGCATGCTAACCCTCGATACCAAAAGCTATGTCGCCGACATCTCGTTTGGCGCCGAGACCAATACCGATGATGCGGAGGGCGAGGCGGTCCGCACAGTGGCTGTTGCCAACGAGCTCCGCGATCCTGCCTATGCTCGTGAGCGCTTGGCCGCCATGCTGGGCCCGCAGATGCAGGTGCCGCCGGCGTTTTCTGCTATCTCGGTCAATGGCGTTCGCGCCTACAAGTCTGCTCGCGAGGGCAATGCGGTGGACCTACCTCCGCGCCCCGTCGAGGTCTATGCCGCCGACCTGATCGCCGTGGGCGGCGAAGGTGATACGTGTGTGTGGACCGTGGCGTTCTCGGTGAGCAAGGGCACCTATATCCGTGCGCTCGCTCGCGACCTGGGCCGCGCTTGCGATAGCGCCGCGCATATTTCCGCGCTGCGCCGCACGGCTTCCGGTGTTGTTTCCATTGGCGCTTGTCATGCGGTCGAGGAGCTTTCTCCCGAGTCCGCGGCTGGCTTTGCCCTGGATCCCATTGCGGCCCTGGGCGCCACACGTGTTGACTTGCCGGGCAATCTTGCCGACGACCTGCTCTGCGGCCGACGCATTCCCGTTGAGCGTGCGCTTGCCGATTTCGATTCCTCGAAGGCGCCGTTTGCGTTGGTGCTCGATGGGGGACTCAAGGCGCTCGCCCGCATTGAGGGCGGCCGCTTTGTCATGGAGCACGTGTTTCCGCAGGCAATCGGCGGTGTTCGATGATGTTGTCCGCTCGCGAGCTCGCGCGTGTCTTTTTCGCGGGCGAGTCGGACGAGGCTCGCATCGTTGCTGCCGATACGTTTGATGAGTGTGAGCACTTGGGTGCCGCTTCAATCGCCATTGGCGTGTTCGACGGCGTTCACCGTGGACACCAGGAACTCATCGAAGCGCTTGTCCGTGATGCCCCTGCCCATGGCTGTAAGGCGGTCGTGGTTACCTTCGATCCCGACCCGGACGTTGTGGTGAGCCCTTCGCCCGCTCAAAAATTGATGACGACGGCCGACCGTCTGCATGCCTTGGCTCAAACCGGGGTCGATGCGGTGGTGGCCGTTCCCTTTACGCCTGAGGTTGCGGCGCTTGACCATGTTGATTTTCTCTCGCTGGTGTCGCGTCTGGTCGACATTCGATCGATTCGCGTTGGCAGTGACTTTAGGCTGGGTCGTGGCGGTGCTTCTGGTGTTGCCGAGATGCGCTCCTGGGGTTCCGAGCACGGCGTTGACGTGTATGGTCACGACCTGCTTTGCGAGGGCGGTGAGGCCATTTGCGCCACCCGCATTCGCCATGAGCTGGGACAGGGCCATGTGGAGCTTGCTGCTGGGTTACTCGGCCGTCCGTATATGGTGCGTGGCGGTGTTATTCGCGGCCGTCACGAGGGTTCTGGCATGGGCTTTCCCACGGCAAACTTGCAGGTTCCCGACGGCATTCAGGTGCCAGCCGATGGCGTGTATGAGGGTCTGGTGCTGGTCGATGACACCGCGTGGCCCGCTGCTGTGAACGTCGGCCTGCCGCCAACGTATGCTGACGATGCGGCATCTGCGCATCTCGAGGCTAATTTAATTGGTTATACGGGCGACCTGTACGGCGCTTCCGTTTCGCTGGCGTTTACGCGCTGGCTGCGTCCCTCGCGTGTGTTCGATTCGCTGGATGAGTTGATCGCGACCGTCGAGGGTAATATCGAGGATATTCGTCACAACTTGGGCGATCAGGGGGTGAGCATTCGTGATTAGCGATGAGGAAAAAGACCAGGTACGCGCTGCGTCTGACCTGGTTGCCATCGTGCAGGAAACGGTCGAGCTCAAGCCTCGCGGCCATGAGTTTTGGGGATGCTGCCCCTTCCATGGCGAGAAGACGCCGTCCTTCCACATTATCCCCGCCACGCAGGTGTGGCATTGCTTTGGTTGCGGCGAGGGTGGCGACGTTTTCACGTATATCATGAAGCGCGAGAACCTGAGCTTTCCCGAGTCAATCCGTTACTTGGCCGATCGCGCGGGTATTGAGCTGCATGACACCGGAGATCGCCGCGAGCGCGGCACCAAGCGTGCCCGCATCTACGATCTGTGCGCCGAGACCGCCCAGTTCTACCACACCATGCTCATGCGCGGTAAGGACGGCCGTCCGCGCGAGTACTTTGCCAGTCGCGGCATGGGCGGCGACGTCTGCCGCCGCTACTGCCTGGGCTTTGCACCGGGCCGTAACGCGCTGGTGTCGCACCTGTCCCAGGCGGGTTTTACCCCGCAGGAGATGATCGACGCCAACGTTGCCGTGAGTCGCGGGCGCGGGCAGCTTGCCGACCGCTTTTACGACCGCGTGATGTTCCCCATCTTTGACGAGCAGGGTCACAACATTGCCTTTGGCGGTCGCATTATGGGCGACGGCCAGCCTAAGTATCTCAACACCGCCGAGACGAGCGTGTTTCATAAAAAGCGAAACCTCTACGGCTTTAATTGGGCCAAGGAGTTTATCGTCGCGCAGGATACCGCCATCGTGGTGGAGGGCTATACCGATTGCATCGCCTGCTGGGAGGCGGGGATTAAAAACGTTGTCGCCACGCTGGGCACCGCCCTCACGGAGCATCACGTCAAGACGCTCACTCGCTTTGCCAAGCGCATCGTGTATATGTTCGACGGCGATGCAGCGGGCCAGAAGGCCGCCCGTCGCGCGATTCAGTTTATCGAGCAGGATTCCATGGACCTGCGCTGCGTGGTGCTCCCCGACGGCAACGACCCCATGGAGTTCATCACCGCACATGGTGGCGAGGCACTGCAGACGCGCATCGACGCTGCCGAGCCGCTTATGGACTTTGTCTACCGTTCGCTGCAGGAGTCGAGTGACATCACCACGCCGGGCGGTCGCGCTAAGGCGCTGGAAGATGCGCTGACGCTTATCTATCCGCTGCGCGATAGCTATATGATCGACACGTACTTTATCCAGATTGCCGATCTGCTGGGTTTGGATCTGGAGACGGTGCGCGCGAGCTCGGGTCGTGTGTTTCGCGATGTCGCCAAGCGCGAGGATGCGGAACGACGTCGTGAGCAGAACTATGAGCGCCAGCGGGCACAGACTGAGCGGTCCGGTAGCGCGGGCGGTCGGGCGTCGGGTTCTCGCGATGCCGGTCGCGGTGCTTGGGCATCGGGCGCGACGCCGCCGGTGTCCGCGCCGGTCGAAGAAGAGCCGTACGACTACGTCCCGCTCGATGCCTACGGCGCCGCGCCCGTGGAGGTCGTCGACGACCTGCCGCCGATCGATGTGCCTGATGGTATGGGCGCTGTGCCTGTGGCTGACGGTTCGGGCGCACCGGCTGCGGCGGCGCCGATGGTTCTTACCGATCTTGAACGCAAGTCCTTGGCAGGGGAGCGCGAGCTGTTGACGATGCTCACGAGCTACCCCGACCTGTTCCGCACGTATGCCGACCGCATCTGCTCCATCGAGTGGGTTGACCCGCGTCACGAGTCCATTGCATGGGCCGTTCTGGCAACGCCGCCGGGAACCGATCCTGCAGCCTGCATGGATGCGGCGCGCTCAGTGTGTCCCGATGCGGCAACGCTTGTGAGTGCCGGGCGCATCTCCGCGACGAGCAAGCACCCTACCGAGACGAACATCGTGTTTATGCTCGATACGCTTGAGCTCTACACCATCAAGCGTCGCATGCGTGCCGCACAGGCCAAGCTGCGCCAGGACCGTTCACTCGATGATGAGGCCCGTCGCGCGCTGACCGTGCAGGCCGCGCAGGATTCGCAACGTCAACGCGAACTGCAAAAGTCGATCGGCGGCGTGGCGGACCCGTTCCGTTTGATCGGCCTGGAGGCCGCGGGCACCGAACAAGCCTAGATGTTGTGGTCAACCAGCGTATTCTCGCCTATATCCAGTCTTCTTTTTGGGTATAGACGTCAATGTGTGTGCTAAAGTATTGAGTGCTGTGGACTATGAAGGGAGAATCTGTGCCAAAAAAGACTGAGAGCACGGGTACTGGGCTGGAATCCTACGTTGCAAAGCTCATGGGCAACGGCTCAAACAGGACTTCGGTAACCGAGGACGAGATTCAGGTCGCCCTGAAGGATATCGATGTTTCTGACGAGCAGCTCACCGCGGTGTATTCCGCGCTGCGCAACAGCGGCATCCAGATTATCTCCGCGAGCGGTAACGACGACGCCCCCATGGGTGTCGACGATGACGATACCGATACCGATACCGATACCGACGATTTCGATGACGACGACGAGCACGATTCCGGCTCGCTCGACGATCACGAGCTCAAGATGGCCCGCCAGGCCGACGCCGAGATGGGTTCTTCCAAGAGCAAGAAGAAGCGCACCGTGCGCACGTCCCGTTCGCGTTCGCGCGTGCGCGGCATCGATGCCTCCACGGTGATGCTGACCGGCGATCCGGTCCGTATGTACCTCAAGGAGATCGGCAAGGTCGACCTGCTGACCGCCTCCGAAGAGGTCGATCTGGCTATGAAGATTGAGGCCGGTCTCGAGGCTACCGAGAAGCTCGAGGCTGCCGATGCTGGTGAGCTCGAACTCACGCGTGCCGAGATGCGTCGTCTTACGCGCATTGAGAACGTGGGCCTCGAAGCCAAGCAGGCGCTCATCAGTGCAAACCTGCGTCTGGTCGTCTCCATCGCCAAGCGCTATGTCGGTCGCGGCATGCTGTTCTTGGACCTGATTCAGGAGGGCAACCTCGGTCTGATCCGCGCCGTCGAGAAGTTCGACTACCAGAAGGGCTTTAAGTTCTCCACGTACGCCACGTGGTGGATCCGTCAGGCCATTACGCGCGCTATCGCCGACCAGGCCCGTACCATCCGTATTCCCGTGCACATGGTCGAGACTATCAACAAACTCGTCCGCGTGCAGCGTCAGCTCCTTCAGGACCTGGGCCGCGACCCGACCCCCGAAGAGATCGGTGCCGAGATGGACATGAGCGCCGACCGCGTCCGCGAGATCCAGAAGATCTCGCAGGAGCCTGTGTCGCTCGAGACCCCCATCGGCGAGGAAGAGGATTCCCAGCTGGGCGACTTTATCGAGGACTCCCAGGCCATCGTTCCGCCCGATGCGGCCAGCTTCTCCATGCTGCAGGAGCAGCTCACCCAGGTGCTCGATTCGCTTGCCGATCGTGAGCGCAAGGTTATCGAGCTGCGCTTTGGCCTTGTCGACGGACATCCCCGCACGCTCGAGGAAGTCGGTCGCGAGTTTGGCGTCACGCGCGAGCGCATCCGCCAGATCGAGTCCAAGACCCTGGCCAAGCTTCGCCACCCGAGCCGCAGCAGCAAGCTGAAGGACTATATCGAGTCTTAGTAGTTACGGCGTTTTACCAAACGCCGTAACTGGTCGACGCTGCGCGGGCACCAGAGCGACAACTTGTCATTCAAAGAGGACGGCATGACCAGAAGGTCTATGC
>UQNU01000048.1 GCA_900542555.1 uncultured Collinsella sp. | reverse complement strand
AGCACGCGGCTGTTAACCGCGCTGTTGTAGGTTCGAGTCCTACCCGGGGAGCCAGAATTTTCCAGCCCTTTCCGTTGGGCTTTAAATTCCTCGGTAGCTCAATGGTAGAGCACGCGGCTGTTAACCGCGCTGTTGTAGGTTCGAGTCCTACCCGGGGAGCCAGGTTGTAAAACCCGTCGCTTATGCGGCGGGTTTTTTCATGTCGCGATCGCCGTTCGTGAACGTTACCATATCAACATTTCGTGTCGAGGATGTAATCCGGAGGCCCTCCACCTCAACACGGCGCGGTCGTTGTAGAATATTGCAATGATTGCTCCCACGAGATGGTGCCGCGAGCACCAGATAAGGAGATTCTTGTGTCTGAGACCATTAACGGCAGCCTGAGCGTCTCGAACGACGTTATTGCCGATATTGCCGGTTACGCCGCGATGACGTGCTATGGCGTTGTCGGTATGGCTGAGCAGCTCCAGGGCGCCGAGAGCGTGCGCCTGCTTGCCGGTCAGCGCCTCCGCAAGGGCGTGCTTGTCTCCGCCGACGAGAACGGCCTTACGGTCGATCTTCACGTCGTGCTCGAGAACGGCGTCAACATGAAGTCCGTCTGCCATAATCTTTCGAGCTCCGTTGCCTTCACTTTGCAGGAGATCGCCCAGATCGATCCCGCCAGCCTTAAGATCGGCATCCATATCGACGCGCTCAAGAGCCGTCTGAACTAGCATCCGAAAACGGAGATTCAAATACCCATGATTGCAAAGACCATTCGCACCTGTTTTCCGATCGCTGCGGCTGCCGTTTCCGACAAGGCCGAGGAGATCAACAAGCTCAACGTCTTCCCCGTACCCGACGGCGATACCGGCACCAACATGTCGCTCACGCTCGCCTCGGTGACCAAGGAGCTCTCCGCCCTTCCCGCCGATGCCGACATGGAGGCCATCGCTGGCGCCATCACTCACGGCTCCCTCATGGGCGCCCGCGGTAACTCCGGCGTCATCACGTCGCAGATTCTGCGCGGCGTGGCCGAGGGCCTCGTCTCTGCCGATGAGCCCATTACCTCCGCCAACATCGCTTATGCGTTCCGTCGTGCCGTCAAGGTCGCCTTCCAGGCCGTCCGCAAGCCCATCGAGGGCACGATCCTCACGGTACTGCGCGATGTCTCGACCAAGGCCGACGAATGCGAAAAGAAGAAGTTCTCGGCCGAGGACGCGCTCGATGCCATCGTTGTCGAGGCCTACCAGTCTGTCGCCCGCACGCCCGACCTGCTGCCGGTTCTGAAGGAGAACGGCGTGGTCGACTCCGGCGCCTTTGGCTTTGCCATCTTCCTGGAGAACTTTGTTGCCGCTGCGCTCGGCCGTAGCACCGTTGTCGAGGATTTCTCCGCCACGTTTGATTCTGCCGGCTCTGCCCGCGATGCGGCCCTCGGTCGCGTTGAGATCGAGGCCAACGATGACTGGGAGGGCTCGGAGTTCCGCTACTGCAACGAGTTCCTCTTTAAGGCCGATGCCCCGTTTGACGAGGACGAGTGCCTTAAGTTCCTGGGCTCCATGGGCGACTGCGAGTTGCTCGTGGGTGCCTATCCCGACTACAAGATCCACGTGCACTCCAACACCCCCAACCTGGTGCTCGAGCACATGCTGCAGCTTGGTCAGATCTATGAGGTCTTTATCCACAACATGGAGATGGAGGCCCACGACCGTACCGCTAAGATCCACGGGGATCAGGAGAAGGCCGCCGAGCCCGCGAAGGCCCTGGGCTTTGTCGCCGTTGCCGCCGGTTCCGGTGAGGCCGACATCCTCAAGTCCCTCGGCGTTGACGTGATCGTCTCGGGTGGCCAGACCATGAACCCCTCGACCGCCGACCTGTTGGGCGCCGTCGACCAGGTCAACGCGACCTCGGTCATCATCCTGCCCAATAACGGCAACATCCGCATGGCTGCCGAGGCCGCAGCCTCTGCCTGCACCGACAAGAAGGTCGCCGTCGTTCCCACCAAGACCGTCCCGCAGGCGTTCTCCGCGCTGTTCGCCGTCCTGCCCGATTCTGAGCTCGAGGACGCCGTTGCCGCCATGGTTGACGCCATCAGCGAGGTCCGCGATGGCGAGGTCACCCGCGCCGTGCGCGACTCCAGCGCCTCGGACGGCTCTCCGATTCACTCCGGTGACGTCATGGGCATCATCGCCGGCTCCATCGACGTGGTCGGTTCCGACGTGAAGCAGGTCACGCTCGACTGCATCAACCGCATGCAGGAGGAAGAGGAGGGTGACGCGCTGACGATTCTGGCCGGCGAGGAGCTGTCCGACGAGGCCTTCCAGGAGATCGTCGACGCCATCGAGGAGGCTCAGCCCGATCTGGAGATCGACGCCCATCGTGGCGAGCAGCCGCTCTATCCCGTGATCTTCTCGATCGAGTAGGCTCTGCCTATGTCCGAGCTGTGCTCCGTGCCGCGCGTCTCGGAGCGCTTTGCCCAGAGCAATGCGCTCGACGAGGATATCGCGCGACTCAAATATGTTTCGGGTAAACGTGAGGAGGCCCTTCGCCTTCTGGGAATTCGGACGGTGGGGGACCTCCTTCTCCATATCCCTCATCGATACCTGGACTTTACCTGTTCTTGGTCTATCGAGATGGCGCCCATCGGTACTGTGTGCACCATCATCGCCACGGTCGACCGTATCGTCCAAAAACAGCCGCGTCCGCGCATGCAGGTGACCGAGGTCTCACTCGTTGACGAGACGGGCGTGCTGCAGGTCGCCTTTTTCCGCCAGCCCTGGATTGCCCAGCAGCTTAAGCAGGGCGACCGCCTGGCCGTGATGGGCAAGGTTGAGTTTGCCTACGGTTTTAAGCAGATGGCCTCGCCGCACTTTGAAAAGCTCGAGGAAGGGCGTGCCGCGGGCACTATCCTGCCGGTCCATTACGTGAGTGATGGCGTAAGCCAGGCGTGGATGCGCCGCATCGTAAGCGGCGCGCTCGAGGTCGTCGGCAATCCCTTTGATCCCATTCCGGCACGCTTGCGCGTTAAGCGTCGCCTCATGAGCAATGCCCGCGCTTTGCGCTCGATCCACTTTCCCTCGAGCATGGCTGAGCGCGATATCGCGCGCGCACGGCTTGCCTACGAGGAGTGCCTCTACCTGCAGCTGGCGCTGCGCCTGCGCAACGACGGCGGCCTGGTCGATGTGGTGCCCTATGCCCACACCGCGGGCGAGCACCTGGCCGTGCTCAAGCAAGCCCTGCCGTTTTCGCTGAGCGACGAGCAGGAGGCCGCGTTCCAAGACATCCTGCATGATATGTGCGATGGCGGGCGAGTGATGAACCGGCTGCTGCTGGGCGATGTCGGTACCGGCAAGACCGCCGTTGCTGCCTGCGCGCTGGCTGTGGCTGCCGATAGCGGTACCCAGGCCTGCGTTATGGCGCCCACGGGCGTGCTGGCGCGCCAATATGCCGATAAGACCGGCCCTCTACTCTCGCAGGCCAGCATGTCCTGGGCGCTTCTGACGGGCGCCACGCCGGCCGCAGAGCGCGAGCGCATCCATGCCCAGCTGGAATCGGGCGAGCTTGACGTGCTCTTTGGCACCCATGCGGTGCTTTCGGATGACGTTGCGTTCAAGCATCTGTCGCTCGTGGTCATCGACGAGCAGCACCGCTTTGGCGTAGGCCAGCGTAACGCCCTGCGTGCCAAGGGTCCCGGTGCGGACCTGCTCGTTATGACGGCAACGCCCATCCCGCGTACGCTGGCGCTTTCGGTCTACGGCGATCTGGACACGAGCATCATCCGCCATCGGCCCGTCCCTGGCGCTGGCGTGAGGACACGCGTGCTCACCGAGTCGAGCCGCGACCTCGCCTATGGCGCCATCCGCGAGGCGCATGAAAAGGGTCAGCAGGCCTACGTGATTTGCCCGCTCGTGGAGCCGAGTGACTCGGCCGATGAGCTGGAAGACGTGCCCGGTATCGCCCGCGACGACGAGGGCCGCGTGACGGTCCCCGTGCCGCTGCACGATACGGCGACCGAGCTCGACCGCCTGCGTCTGGCGCTGCCGGGTCTCACTATCGAGCGCCTTCACGGCCGCATGCCGGCGGGGGAGAAGGACCGCGTGATCGATGCCTTCAAGCGCGGCGAGATCGACGTGCTCGTATCGACCACGGTGGTCGAGGTAGGCGTCGACGTGCCCAACGCCACCGTCATGGTCATCGAGAACGGCGAGCGCTTTGGTTTGGCTGCCCTGCACCAGCTTCGGGGTCGCGTGGGCCGTGGCAGCGTGTCGGGCACGTGCCTGGTCATGACGCATTCCAAGGGCAACGGCGGCGCTTCAGCAGCGCAAGATCGTCTCCAGTCGCTCGAAAAGACCTCGGACGGCTTTACGCTCGCCCAGATGGACCTGCGCCTGCGCCATGAAGGCGAGATCCTGGGTTATCGCCAGCATGGTGGTGTGACCCTGCGCTTTGTCGACCTGGATGCCGACGAGGAGCTGATCGAGTGGGCCCATTTGGACGCGGTCGAGCTCTTGCGGTATGCTTGCACCCTTGACTCCGTGGCGACGCGCCCCCTGCGCGATGCGGTCGCCATGCGATATCGACACATTTTTAAGGAGGTCAGCGGAGGATGAGAATCATCGGCGGCGAATGGCGCGGTCGTAAGATCGAGGAGCCCCGTGGTCGCGATGTCACCCGCCCCACGACTGATCGCGTGCGCGAGGCGTGCGCATCTATGGTCATGTCGGCATTCGATTTCGATTTGGACGAGGTTCGTGTGCTGGACGCCTTTGGCGGCTCCGGTGCCTTAGGGTTAGAGATGCTCTCTCGTGGGGCCCGCTCGCTCACGACGTTTGAGATCGATCGCAACGCCGCGCGGCTCATTACCAAGAATATCGAGTCGCTCTGCCGTGACCGTGCGCGTTGGCGTGTGGTCACGGGCGACATGCTGGCAAGTGCCTCGCGCGGTCGTGTACCGGGCGGCCCCTTTGATTTGGTCCTGCTCGACCCGCCCTATGCTTTTGGTGCCGAGCCGGTCGAGGAAATGCTGCAAAACCTGGCTCAGCAGGGTCTGCTTGCGCCTGGCGCTTATGCCCTGTTTGAGCATGCCTCCGCCGATGCGGGCGCGCATCCGGCAGGCTTTGAGACTGTACGTGAGAAGCGCTACGGCATTACCTCGGTCGACCTGCTTCGTTGGGTCGGCGATGACGACGGTGAGGACGATAGTGCCGTCACCGATGCCGATAACAACGATGCCACGACGTTTCAGGAGGACGCCCATGAATGACACCATCAACCGCGTGATCGTCCCGGGCACCTTCGATCCCATCACGTTTGGCCATATCGATGTGATCCGCCGCGCCCGCCGCATCTTTCCCAGTGTGATCGTCGCTGTTGCAGAGTCGCAGGGTAAAAACGGTGTGGGCACCACGTTTATGCTCGATGAGCGCGTGGCGCTGGCCCGCGAGGCGCTCGGTAATATCGACGGCGTCGAAGTCCTGCCCTTCACTGGCCTGCTGGTCGACTTCGCACGTGAGCAGGGGGCGGGGGCCGTGGTCAAGGGCCTGCGCGCCATGACCGACTTTGAGTATGAGCTGCAGCAGGCCGACCTCAATTATCGCTTGGATAGCGAGCTGGAGTCCATCTTTGTCATGAGTGCTCCGCAGTACGGTTACATCTCGAGCTCGGTCGTTCGCCAGATCGCCTCGCTCGGCAGCGATGTATCGACGTTTGTGCCGCCCAACGTGGTCGAAGCGCTCAGACATCGCTTTTCGTGACGTTTTTTATTGCCTGGTGGCATGTGGTAAACTAGCTCGATGATATGTTACCTATGAAAGGAGACCGGATGCCGGGCGAGAATTTTCCTGGCGATAGGATCGTCAGCTTGGTCGATGAGCTCGAAGGGCTGATCGAGGAAGCCAAGCCGCCTTTCGGCAAGAACGCTCAGTTCAAGGTCATCGACGCCGACGTGTTCTTCAATATCCTCGACGAGATCCGCATGAGCTATCCCGAGGAGTGGCAGAAGTCCCGCCGTATCCTTAAGGAGCGCGAGGAGCTTATGGCTTCCGCCGCCGCTCAGGCTGATTCCATCATCGCCGACGCTCAGCAGCAGGCCCTCACCATTGCCGGTGAGCAGGAGATCGTCCGCCTTGCGCAGCAGCAGGCCGACGACATCCGCGATCGTGCCCAGCAGTACGAGCGCGAGACGCGTTATGCTGCCGAGGACTACGCGGAGCAGGTCTTTACGCACCTGGAGGAGAACCTCAAGAGCCTGACCGGCACCGTTACCCGTTGCCGTCAGCAGCTCAACGAGGGTGCCGCCCAACAGAATGGTCAGTGGTAATGGCTGAGTTCCCGAGCGTTACCGTCGATCTTTCCGAGCAGCTCGAGTTTCCTGGAGATTCGTATCCGCTGACCGGTAAGGTCGATGTCGCCACCTACACGGTGGGCGAGAAGGAGTACCAGCTTCAGGACGGCATCGACTACGACGTTGTCTTTACCAATGCCGGTACCGGTGTCTTGCTCACGGGTATGGTCCGCGCACACGCCACTGGCGAGTGCGACCGTTGCCTGGAGCCCGCTTCGTTTGATATTGCCGGTGAGATTGAGGAGTTCTACCTCTTTGAGGAGCCCGAGGATCCCGAGGCCTACGAGGACGGCTACGAGCTCCTGGGTGAGGACCGTATCGTCGATCTGGGTGAGCCTATCAATGACGCGGTCGTTATGGACACGCCGTTTGTGGTACTCTGCAAGCCCGATTGCCGTGGTCTGTGCCCCACATGCGGTTGCAATCTCAACGTCGAGCAATGCGATTGCGCCGCCCAGGCAGAGGCAGAATGGGCCGCTGCCACGGAAAATCCATTTGCAGCATTGAAGAATCTCAAGCTTGATGAGTAAAACTGTGGTAGTATCGCTACTTGCGCGTAATCGCCACACTGGATAGTTCATAAGGAAGGTCACTATGCCCGTACCTAAACAAAAGCAGGGTCGTATCCGCACTCACACCCGTCGTTCCGCCAACATGAAGATCTCGGCTGCGGCTCAGTCCACGTGCCCCCGTTGCGGTGCTGTCAAGCTCCCGCACCACGTGTGCCCCAGCTGCGGTTTCTACAAGGACCGCGAGGTTATCGTTACCGAGTAACGGTATACTCTGGATGCGATGCCGTTCCAAATGGAACCACAATGGCCGGCTCAATGAGTCGGCCATTTTTGTATAAGGAGCATGTATATGAGTAACGTTCGCGTTTGTGTAGACGTTGTGGGCGGAGACGAGAAACCTCAGGTTGTTCTCGATGGTATCGAGGCTGCGCTTGCCGCCGATCCCGATATCGAGGTCTTGGCAGCTGGCCCCGCCGAAATCGTCAATCCCTTTGCAGCTTCCCATGCACGTGTTGAGGCCCTTGAGGCACCTGACGTTATCGCCATGGATGACGATCCCATTCGCGCCGTGATGACCAAGCGTAAGTCGTCGATCGTGCTTTCTTGCCGCGCCATTAAGAAGGGCAACGCGGATGCGTTCTTCTCCGCCGGCTCGACCGGTGCCATGACCGCCGCTGCCACCGCCTACGTGACGCCGTTTAGGTATCAGGCCGAAGGCAAGAAGCAGCCGGTGCGTCCCTGTCTGACCAATGCGCTGCCCAATCGCGCCGGCGGTCTGACGGTGCTGTGCGACATGGGTGCCAACCCCGATGTCGAGGTTGACGATATGGTGCGTTTTGCCCAGATGGGCAGCGCCTATGCCCGCGTCGTCCTGGGCATCGAGCATCCTCGCGTGGGCCTGCTTGCCAACGGCACCGAGGACGAGAAGGGTTCTAACTTTACCAAGGCCTGTTTCCCTGCTATGAAGGCCGCCGTTCCCGGCTTTGTTGGTAACTGCGAGGGCACCGACCTCACCTCAGGCAACTTCGATGTCGTCGTTGCCGATGGTATGTCGGGCAATATTGCGCTCAAGGCCACCGAGGGCGCTGCCAAGTTTTTGCTGCAGGAGCTCAAGGGTGTCTTTATGTCTTCGCTCGGCACCAAGATTGCCGCGCTGCTCATCAAAAAGCAGATGCGCGAGATTAAAGCCAAACTTTCGGGCGACGCCAAGGGCGGCGCGATTCTTTTGGGCCTGCGCGGCGTGGTCCTGATCGGCCATGGTGCCACCTCGGTCGAGGCTGTCAAAAACGGTACGCTCGCGGCGGCCGAAGCCGTGCGCGCCGGGCTGGTCGAGAATGTCGCCAACTCTATGGACGGTATCGTTTTATAAGAGCGAGTTAGAGCGCTGTTATGTGCTTCGCGGTGCACGTCGTGGGGTAGAATCAGAACCGTGTCTTGGTACCGCCTGGGCGGTACCATTCTTTTGGTATTCATGCACTATGAGAGGAAGCGCTATGGACCGCTCCGAAATCTTCGACAAGATCGCCGAGGTTGCTGCTGACGTTCTGGGCGTCGATGTTGCCGAAATTAGCGAGGAGACCACCTTTGACGACCTCGATGCCAACTCGCTCGAGCGCCTGCAGCTGGTTACGGCTATCGAGGACGAGTTCAACCTCGAGATCGATGACGAGACCCTGCTCTCGCTCAACTCTGTCGCCGACGCCGTCGACGCTATCGAAGCTGCCAAGGAGGCCTAAGTCTTGGCTTTATCCGAACGACTTACGCGCGCCCAGGAAATCCTGGGCCACGAGTTCAACAATAAGGTGCTGCTGCGCGCGGCGCTTACGCATCCCTCGGCAGTCGAGGGCCAGCCGGTTTCTGCCAGCTATGAGCGCCTTGAGTTCTTGGGCGATTCCATTTTGGGCGCCGTGGTCGCACGCTCCCTGTTTGAGTCCTATCCTGAGTTTGACGAGGGCAAGCTCACGCGCCTGAAGGTATCGCTTGTCTCGGGCGCTACGCTGTCTGAGGTTTCTCACGAGCTGGGCATTGACGACATCATCATCTTTGGTGCCTCTGAGACCGGTACCGGTGCGCGCGGCCTGCATTCGGCGCTCGAGAACGTCTACGAGTCGCTCGTGGGCGCACTGTACCTGGATGCCGGCTGGGATGCCGCAGCGGAGTTTATCCATCGTACGCTTAAGCCGCATTTGGCTTCCGAGCGTGCCGAGCATCCTGCGAACCCCAAGTCGTTTTTGCAGGAGTGCGTGCAAGCCGACGGTCACGAACCCCCGGCGTATAAGCTCGTTGGCTCCGAGGGCCCGGCGCATGCGCCCACCTTTACCGCCGTGGTTTTGATCGATGGCATCCGTCAGGGTCGCGGCTCCGGCTCCTCAAAGAAAGGAGCCGAGG
Source organism: uncultured Collinsella sp. (assembly GCA_900542555.1). GTDB lineage: Bacteria > Actinomycetota > Coriobacteriia > Coriobacteriales > Coriobacteriaceae > Collinsella. The sequence continues at coordinate 9,905 of UQNU01000048.1, read as the reverse complement.
GAGCCGCCGCGCTCGAGGCGCTTGACCGCATGGGCTACACCACCAACGGCGTGATTCTCAACAAGAAGCCTGTTTAAGCGAGGAACCGTGTATCTCAAGTCCCTCACGCTCAAAGGGTTCAAGTCGTTTGCCGACCGCGCCCATATGACGTTTGAGCCGGGTCTGACCGTCATCGTCGGTCCCAACGGCTCGGGAAAATCGAACATCTCTGACTCGATTCTGTGGGTCCTGGGCGAGCAGAGCGCCAAGCAGCTGCGCGGCCAGGCCATGGAGGATGTCATCTTCTCGGGCTCGTCAGCGCGCAAGCCGGTGGGTGTCGCCGAGGTCACGCTGGTGCTCGATAACTCGGACCATATGCTGCCTGTCGATTTTGACGAGGTCGCCATTACCCGTCGCATGTATCGCTCGGGCGAAAGCGAGTACCTCATCAACTCGAGTCCGTGCCGCCTGATGGACATTCAGGATATCCTGCACGATTCGGGCCTGGGCAAGGATACGCATTCCATTATTAGCCAGGGCAAGCTCGACGCCATTTTGCAGAGCCGCCCCGAGGAGCGCCGTGCCCTCATCGAGGAAGCCGCCGGTATCTCCAAGCACAAGCGCCGCAAGGAGCGTGCGCTCAAAAAGATTAAGTCGATGGACGAGCACCTGACGCGTGCCCGCGACATCAATAAGGAAATCGCCCGTCAGCTGCGACCGCTGGAGCGTCAGGTCGATCGTGCGCGCAAGTACAAAGAGCTGTCCTCGCGCGCGAACGAGCTTACGCAGATGCTAGCCGTCGACGAGCTGCGTTCGCTGCAGTCGCAGTGGAACGACCTGGAGAGTCGCTTCAAGGAGGGCACGGCCGAGCTGGAGCTTGCGCAGTACCGCATGGGCGAAAAGGAGCGCGAGCTCGAGAAGCTCCAGGTTATGCTCGAGGAAAAGGGCCTGTTTGTGGGCGACCTGGGCGAGCAACGCCGTCATATGCAAGATGTGGTCGGCCGCATTAACTCCGACATGCGCCTGCTCGAGGAAAAGGGCCACAACATGGTGTCGCGCCTGTCTGACATGCGCGGGCAGATTTCGAGCTCCGAGCATCAGCGTCGTCGCGTGGTCGAGGAGCTCGAGGACGCGCGTGCGCAGCTTGAGGAAGTGACCGGTGCGCACATGCAGGCCCAGGAGGACGTTGACGCCGCTGGTCCTGCTGCCGCTGAGCTCCACGAGCGGCGCGTGGCGCTCGACAATCAGATTTCGCAGCTTACGCGTGAGCAACGCGATGTGCAGCGCGTGGCCGACAACGCCGCGCTCGAGCTCGCCAAGGTGAAGGACTCGCTGAGCAACGCCGAGGTCGAGGACAACATGTATGTCTCGCGCCTGGAGCAGATTGACGAGCAGTTCGAGGAGGTCACGGCCTCGCTCGAGAGCCGTCGCAACCGCGCAGAGGAGCTTGAGGGTGCTCTTGAGGAAGCGCGCCAGGCCCAGGTCGATGCGCGTGAGGCTACCGAGACGGCACGCGCGGCCCTGAAGGACCTGCGTGCCCGCGAGAGCGAGGCGCGCAACAAGCTGTCCGAGGTGCGCTCGGAGCTTGCCAGCCAAAAGAAGCTTGATGCCCGCATGGCCGACAGCTCGCCGCTCGTGAGCCGTCTGGTGGGTGCGCTGGGCGACGATGTCTCGGGTCGTCTGGGCGACGTGCTCGAGGCCCCGCGCGAGCTTGAGGGCCTGGTGGAGCAGCTACTTGCCGGCGATATCGATGCGCTGCTGTTCGACGATACGTCCGCGCTTGAGCGTGCCGGTCGTGCCGCTCTGGACCAAAAGAAGGCCTCGGGTGAGGCGCTGCTGGTGGCGCGCGGCGTGAGCGGCTCTGCTGCCGCCGAGGCCGCTGCCGGTTCGCGTCTGGTCGATCGCCTTTCCGTGCGTGCCGGTTATGGCCCGATTGTCGAGGCGCTGCTCGGTGGCTATTACGTGGTCGATGACTTGGCTGCCGCGCTGGCTGCGCCTGTCATTGACGGTGTGACCTATGTGACCCCCGATGGCGCCCGCGTAAGCTGTGGCGGCCTTGTGCGCGTGGGCCTAGATGCCGGCGAGGCGTCGGGTGCCCTGGAGCGCAAGCGTCGCATTCGCGAGCTGGAGGGCTTGGAGCCCGATTTGGCTGCCGTGTTTGAGCATGTGTCGGATCAGGTCGTTGAGGCCAATGCGGCCGTTGAGGAAGCGCGTGTCGCTGAGGGCGATGCCGCCGGCGAGATCGCCCGTCTTGAGGGCGAGCGCCGCTCGTTGCTCTCCGAGATCGGCCGCTTGGAGCAAAGCGCCAACAATGCCGAGGTCGAGCGCGTGCGCATCTCCAAGCGCCGCGAGCAGGCCGCAGAGGCCGTTCGCGCTGCGCGCCCGCGCGTTGACGAGCTCACCCGTTCGCGCGACGAGGCCCGTGCGCAGGCAAGCGACCTGGGTCTCCAGATTGCCGAGGCCAACGACGAACTCGACCGCGTTCGCCGTGACGATTCCGAGGCCGCCGGCAAGCTCGCCGACGCCAAGGTTCGCTTGGCCCAGACGAGCGAACGCCTGCGTTCGCTGAAGGGCCGCGTGCCCGACCTGGAGCATCGCCTGGAGGGCATCGATCGTCGTATCCGCGGAACACGCCAGGCTTCGCGCTCGCTCGAGCTGCTGCGCCTGCGCGTTGATCCCATGCACGAGCGTTATTCGGCCCTGCTGGAGCGCGCGTCGGATTGGGCAGCGCGCCTGCGTGACCAGGCCTCTCTGGAGGAGGCGGACTCCGCTTCGCTCAAGAAGACCATCGAGGATGCCAAGGCAGAGGTTGCCCGCGCTAAGGAGCGAGTCGATACCGCCTCCGCCACGCAAAACGAGTTCAAGGTCGCGCGTGGCAAGCTCGAGGTGCAGGTAGAGGCCGCCATTAAGGCCATTACCGCCGATGGCACCACGGTACTCGAGGAAGCGCTCATGCTTCCGGCGCCCACGGACCGCGATGCCGCTGAGCGCGAACTCAACCAGCTTGTGCGCCAGATCAACAACCTTGGTCCCGTTAACCAAGTTGCCATGGAGGAGTACGAGCAGCTCAAGCGCCGCGCCGATTACATCGAGGAGCAGCTGGCCGATCTGGAGAGCGCGCGCAAGGCGCTCACCAAGATCACGGTGGCCATTGATCGCAAGATGCGGAAGGCCTTCCTGGTGACGTTTGAGAAGGTTGGCGCGAACTTCCGCGAGATCTTCGCTATGCTCTTCCCGGGCGGTCAGGCTCATCTGGAGATGACCGATCCCGAGCATCCTGCCGAGACGGGTATCGAGGTCGTGGCGCAACCGCGCGGCAAGCGCATCACCAAGATGATGCTCATGTCGGGCGGCGAGAAGAGTCTGACGGCGCTCGCCCTGCTCTTTGCCGTGTATCGCACGCGTACGGTGCCGTTCTATGTGCTGGACGAGGTCGAGGCGGCACTTGATGACGCCAACCTGTCCAAGCTCATCGGTGCCCTCGATGTGCTGCGTTCCGACACACAGCTCTTGGTCATTTCGCATCAGCGCCGTACTATGGAGGACGCTGACGTTCTCTATGGCGTCTCGATGCAAGCCGACGGCGTTAGCCGCGTCGTCTCGCAAAAACTCGATCGCGAAACCGGAAAGGTCGTGAATGCATAATGGGATTCTTCGATGTTCTCTCGCGCGGACTTGAGCGCAGCCGCGAGGCCCTCAACGAGGTCTTCTACTTTGGCGGCGAGGTCGACGAGGATTTTTGGGAGGACCTGGAGGACACCCTCGTCATGGGTGACATGGGCGCCGAGGTCGCCATCAAGGTTTCCGATGATCTGCGCGATGCCGCGGCTAAGAAGAACCTCAAGACCGCCCCGCAACTCCGTCGCGCCTTGGCCGAGCAGCTCGAGCAGCACTTTGTGCCCATCGAGCACGATCCGTTCTCCGATACGCCGAGCTGCGTGCTGTTTGTGGGCATTAACGGTGCCGGCAAGACCACGACGGTTGGCAAGATTGCGAGCGCCATGGCTGCCCGCGGCAAGAACGTGGTGATCGGTTCGGCCGACACCTTCCGCGCCGCCGCCATCGAGCAGCTCGATGTGTGGGGCCAGCGCGCCGGCGTCCCCGTCATTAAGCGCGATCGCGGCTCCGATCCGGCTAGTGTGTGCTATGACGTGCTCGACGAGGCCGATAAGCGCGGCAGCGACTTGGTGCTTATCGACACCGCCGGTCGTCTGCACACGAGCCCCGAGCTCATGCGCGAGCTCGCCAAGGTGGTCAATGTGACGCGTAAGCGCGCCGCCAATATGGCCGCCGGTCCCATGCCGGTCTCGGTCGTGCTTGTGATCGATGCCGCCACTGGCCAAAACGGTCTGAACCAGGCGCTCGAGTTTAACGAGGCGCTTGGCCTGGACGGTATTATCATGACAAAGCTCGACGGCACGGCAAAGGGCGGTATCGCCATGGCCGTGGCCGAGAAGCTCAAGCTTCCCATCCTGCGCATCGGCGTGGGCGAGCAGGTCGATGACCTGCAGGAGTTTAATGCCAAAGATTTCTGCCGCGCCCTGGTGGGCGAGTCCAACTAAGGAGTAACCAGTGTTTGATTCCCTGAGCGATCGCCTCAACGACACATTTGACCGCCTGCGCGGCAAGGGTAAGCTGACCGAGGCCGACATTACCTCGGCCATGCGCGACATTCGCATGGCGCTGCTCGAGGCCGACGTCAACTTCAAGGTCGTCAAGGAGTTCGTCGCCAAGACCAAGGAGCGCTGCATGACCGCCGAGGTCATGGAGTCGCTGTCGCCGGCGCAAAACGTCGTCAAGATCGTGCTCGACGAGCTCACCGAGATGCTTGGCTCAACCGAGAGCAAGCTCGTCTTTAGCAACCGTATTCCCAATGTCATCATGCTCGTGGGCCTGCAGGGCTCCGGTAAGACCACGGCGGCCGTAAAGCTGGCCTACCTGCTCAAGAAGCAGGGCCGCTCGCCGCTGCTCGCCGCGTGCGACGTCTACCGTCCCGCCGCTGCCGACCAGCTGGCCACGCTTGGTGGCGAGATCGGCGTGCCGGTCTTCCGCGGTGACGGTGCGCACCCGGTCGACATCGCCAAGGGCGCCATCCAGGAGGCCGTCGACCACCTGCGTGACGTGGTCATTGTCGATACCGCCGGTCGTCTTCAGATTGACGAGCAGATGATGCAGGAGGCCGTCGACATCAAGAAGGCCGTCAAGCCCGACCAGGTGCTGATGGTCGTCGATGCCATGACTGGCCAGGATATCGTCAACGTCGTCTCGACCTTCGCCGATCGCACCGACTTTGATGGTGTGATTATCTCCAAGCTCGACGGTGACGCCCGTGGCGGTGGCGCACTTTCGGTGCGTCAAGTGACCGGCAAGCCCATCAAGTTTGTGAGCATGGGCGAGAAACCCGATTCGCTTGAGCCGTTCTATCCCGATCGCATGGCCAAGCGCATTCTGGGCATGGGCGACGTCGTCGGCATTATCGAGAAGGCCCAGGAGGCGGCTGATGCAGAGCAGCTTGAGGCTGCCGAGCGTATGCTGCGCGAGGGTTTTACCATGAACGACATGCTCGACCAGATGAAGGCCGTCAAGAAGATGGGCGGCATGAAGGGCATTCTGGGCATGCTTCCCGGTGGTCAGCGCGCGCTCAACCAGATGGGCGGCAACCTGGACGAGGGCATCTTTGACAAGAACGAAGCCATCATCATGTCGATGACCAAGGAGGAGCGCCTGCGTCCTTCCATCATTAACGGCCAGCGTCGTGCCCGCATTGCCAAGGGTGCCGGCGTGACCCCCACCGAGGTCAATAGCCTTATGAAGCAGTGGGGCGAGATGAATAAGATGATGGGCCGCATGCGCACGATGGCCAATCAGGCGCAGGCCGGCGGCAAGAAGGGCAAGAAGGGTAAGAAGGGCAAAAAGATGCGCATGCCCAATATTCCCGGTCTGGATGCCATGGGCCTGGGCGGCATGGGTGGCCTGGGAACGGGCGGCCCCAAGTCCGATATGGACCTGCTGCGCCAGATGGAAGCGCAGATGCGTAATAAGAAATAGTGCTGTAATTCCAGCTTGATATGGCAAAGGCCACTCGGTAGCTACCGGGTGGCCTTTGTTGTTGGCTTTGATTGTTGGGTTGCGTTCAGTGTCGCGCCCCGAGTTCACGGTGCCGTGCCGTTAGTGGCAGCCGCAGCCCTCGTGGCCCTCGTGCTCGTGATGGCCGTGGCAACCACAGGATTCGCCGTGCTCATAGGCGTGCTCGTGGTCATGGCCGTGGCAGCTGCACGTGGCCTCGCCGTTCTGTGCGAGCGTGCCGGAGATAAGTGCCTCGACGCAAGCGTCGCAGTTGCCTTGGGCACCTGCATATACCGTGATGCCGGCTTGAGCAAGCGCGTTGATAGCGCCACCGCCGATGCCGCCGCAGATGAGCGTGTCCACGCCGCCGTTGGCGAGTAGGCCCGCCAGGGCGCCGTGACCGGTGCCGCCGGTGCCCACGACCTGCTCGTTGAGCACCTTGCCGTCCTGAATGTCGTAGATCTTGAACTGCTCGCTGCGGCCAAAGTGCATAAAGATGTTGCCGTTGTCGTACGTGGTTGCCACCCTCATGGTGTCGACCTCCTTTGCTGGCCATGCGGCCGTTGTCGTGGTGATGGGGGAGTATGCGATATTGCCGCCCTCGATGACAACCGCCCGTCCATTGACCAACGCGTTTGCCACCTTGCGATGCGCGCGGCTGCAGATTGCCGCCACCGTGGCGCGGGCAATGCCCATGCTCTGGGCGACTTCCTCCTGATTGAGGCCTTCCAGGTCGCATAGGCGCAGGACCTCGAGCTCGTCGACTGTCATATCGATGGCGTCTCCGCTGGCAAGGCCGTCTGGGGTAAAGCCGCGATATTCGGGGATGATCCCAACACGGCGTAATTTTTCGCGTCTTCCTGCCATGCGCACTCCTTATCTGACATATGTCAACAATAGAATAGCGAACGTGCAGATTTGCGCAAGGAATTTCTGTCATATGTCAGAAAATGAGCGCTTATGTTTGGGCTGTGGGGCCGCGTGCGCCTGGGCTACAATGAATCTCGCTTGTAGGCGACTGACAGGAGGGTCAATGAGCAAGGCTGATCAACAGTTTGTAACCATGTGCCGCGATATCTTGGACCATGGCACCACCACCGAGGGCCAAAAGGTCCGTCCGGTGTGGGAGGACGGCACCCCTGCCTATACCATTAAAAACTTTGGTGTCACGGCGCGCTATGATCTGCGCGAGGAGTTCCCTGCGCTCACCCTGCGTCGTACGGCGCTTAAGTCTGCCATGGACGAGATTCTGTGGATCTATCAAAAGAAGTCCAATAACGTGCATGACCTCAACAGCCATATTTGGGATGAGTGGGCTGACGAGACCGGCTCTATCGGCAAGGCCTACGGGTACCAGATTGGCCAGAAGAGCCATTATCCCGAGGGCGATTTCGACCAGATGGACCGTGTGCTGTACGACCTTAAGCACACGCCGTACAGCCGCCGCATTATGACGAACACCTATGTGTTTAGCGACCTGTCCGAGATGCACCTGTACCCGTGCGCGTACAGCGTGACCTATAACGTCACGCAGCGCCCGCAGGACGATAAGCCTACACTCAACATGATTCTCAACCAGCGCAGCCAGGACATTTTGGCCGCGAACAACTGGAACGTGTGCCAGTACGCCATTTTGCTGATGATGGTCGCGCAGTCGGTCGATATGATTCCCGGCGAGCTGCTGCATGTGATCGCCGACGCCCATATCTACGACCGTCATGTCGATATCGTCCGCGAGCTTATCGAGCGTCCGCAGTTTGCGGCGCCTAAGGTAACGCTTAACCCCGACGTGCACGATTTCTATGCGTTTACGACCGACGACCTGATTGTGGAGGGCTATGAGCACGGCCCGCAGGTCAAGAACATTCCCATTGCGGTGTAGGTGGTGCTCATGACGTGTAAGCTATCTGCTATCGTTGCCGTGTGTGACGATTGGGGCATTGGGTGCGAGGGCGACATGGTGGTGTCCAATCGCGCCGACATGCGCCATTTTGTGGCCTGCACCAAGGGCTGCCCGGTCATCATGGGGCGCAAGACGCTGCTGAGTTTTCCCGGTGGGCGTCCACTCAAGAACCGTCGCAATATCGTGCTTACCCGCGACGAGGATTTTGCTATCGAGGGCGTCGACGTGGTGCATAGCATCGACGAGGCGCTCGCCGCGGTTGCCGATGAGCCCGTTGCTTGGGTGATCGGTGGCGGCGAGGTGTATCGGCAGTTTTTGCCGTATTGCGCCGAGGCCGAGGTCACGCACAACCATTGCACTCATGCCGTGGACACGTACTTTCCCGATTTGGAAGCCGATCCCGCGTGGGAGATTGCGTGGCGTGGCGGTGTTGCCACGATTGCCTCGGGCGAGGGCGACGAGGGTGTCGATTATGAGTTCGTGACGTATCGTCGCGTTGAGGCGTAAATCGCCTGGCGTGAACGGTATTATCGGGTTGATTGAATGTATGGGGCGGCGCTTAGCGTCGTCTCGTTTGGTATAGATGTGCTGTAAAGAAGGGTGCGGGCAGGCTGCTATGACTGATGCCGTTGAGGTTCTGCGAATTGATTCGCTCGAGGACGAGCGGCTCGATGCCTACGTGCGACTGACCGAGCGTGAGCTGCGCTGCGTGCTAGAGCCGCAAAAGGGCATCTTTATCGCCGAGAGTGCCAAGGTTATTGAGCGCGCGGTGCGTGCCGGATACGAGCCGGTGAGCTTTCTTTTGGGCGAACGCTGGCTCGACCAGATGATGCCGCTGTTTGAGCGCCTGGTTGTGCGCGAGGGCGCAGGTCCGGTTCCTGTGTTCGTGGCTTCCATGGAACTCATGGAGCAGCTGACGGGCTTTAACGTGACGCGCGGTGCGCTCGCGGCGTTTCGTCGCCCGCGGCAGATTCCGGTTGATGAGTTCTTGGGTGGCGTCGTCGAGGCGGCGGGGGAGCGCCCGGTGCGCGTGTGCGTGCTCGAGGGTATTGTCGACCACACGAACGTGGGTGCGATTTTCCGCTCGGCCGCCGCGCTCAATGTCGACGGTATTTTGGTCAGTCCGACGTGCTGCGACCCGCTGTACCGTCGCTCGGCCCGCGTGAGCATGGGCACGGTGTTTCAGGTGCCGTGGACGCGTATTGGCAGCGAGGCTCGTGTGTGGCCGCACGATGGCCTGGCGGCACTGCACGAAGCCGGTTTTTCGTGCGCTGCGATGGCGCTGACGGACGACTCCGTTTCGCTGGACGATCCTGCGCTGCAGGAGGTTGATCGCCTGGCGATCTTTATGGGCACCGAGGGTGCCGGCTTGGGCGCCAAGACCATCGCGGGCTGCGACCGGGCCGTGCGCATTCCGATGGCGCACGGGGTCGATTCACTCAACGTTGCCGCGGCGAGCGCCGTCGCCTTTTGGCAGCTGTGCCCGCACGTGAGCAACGAGTATCACTACCAGCCGGGGCTGTATCACTAGGCAGATAGTTTGCACCGGGCTCTGACTCGGGGTGTTTCGGTCGACGTCGGTCGGTGCTAAGCTGCTATTAGCTTAGGTCTTTAATTACTGTTTTGTCGGTTGACGTACGCTTTTGGGGAGGGCGTGTGGCTAAGAAATCTACTGCTATCGATGTAACGCAGGGTGTTATTTGGCAGCAGCTGCTTTCGCTGTGCGTTCCCATCTTTTTTAGTTCGTTTTTTCAGCAGGCCTACACGCTTATCGGTACGTATATCGTTGGCCAGTTTGGCGGCAAGCTCGCGCTGGGCGGCATTCAGGCCACGATGGTTCTCACCGAGCTCTGCATTGGCTTTTGCGTTGGCGTTGGCGCCGGTTGTGCCGTTATCACGGGTCAGTTTTTTGGCCAGCACGATGACGAGCGCCTGAGCCGTTCGGTCCATACAGCCA
>UQNU01000047.1 GCA_900542555.1 uncultured Collinsella sp. | reverse complement strand
AAACAAAAGGCCCCGGCTCGCGATGGAGCTGGGGCCAAAGGCGCAGCATATACAGTTGATGTTGAGCGCGAACGGCTCGTCAGTAATGGCTGTCCGCGCCCTACCCTACCCGCGGTTGCGGACGCGGCTGTAGGGCGTATCCACCATGGGAAGATCCGGACGCAGTTTGCCGTCAAACGCGCGGTAGGCGTTCTGCACGGCGGGCGCCGTGGGGATCGTTGCGATCTCGCCGATGCCCTTGCCGCCGTATGCCACGGGCAGCAGCTCGTCCTTCTCCACGTAGATGGCGTGGATATCCGGAATCTCGGGCGCACGGAACAGCCCGAGCGTACCGTACCTTGCCTGGGGTACGCAGTCCTTGAGCGGCCAGTCCTCGGTAAGCGCATAGCCCATACCCATGAGCACGCCGCCTTCGATCTGACCCTGGATGGAGATGGGGTTGACCACCTTGCCGGAATCGTGCGCAGCATAGATCTCGCTCACGCGGCCGTCATCGTCCAAAATGACCACATGCGTGGCAAAGCCGTAGCAGATGTGGCTCTTGGGGTTGGGAACATCCGCACCCAGCTTGTCGGTCGGCTCCAGGTACACGTAGCCAAACTCGCATCCCTCGAGCGCCTTGATGGCGGCCGCGGGATCCTGAGGATGCATACCCTGGCCGGCGACGAGCTCCTGCGTGCGCAGCTGATAGGCGCGACCGTCGTCGTACTCGATCTTGACGCCGTCGCCATGCGCATTCACGGGAGCGGCGGGCGCAGACTTGCCGGCCTCGATATCAAGCATGGCATCGCGCAGCAGGAAGGCGGCACCGCGCACGGCCTCGCCGGTCACGACCGTCTGACGTGAACCAGACGTGGTGCCGGAGTCGGGAGCGTTCTCGGTGGAGCACTCGCCGTTGGCAATGCAGCGAAGCGGCAGGCCGCAGGCCTCGGCAACGTCCTGCAAAAAGACGGTGTTGCAGCCCTGACCGATGTCGGACGTGGCGGCATAGACCACGGCCACGCCGTTCTCGATGCGAATCTTGCAGCGACCGGCATCGGGCAGGCCCACGCCCACGCCGGCGTTCTTCATGGCGCAGGCGATGCCGGCGTGTCCGGGATGCGCGTAGTAGGCATCCTTGACCTCGAGCAGCGTCTCCTTCAGCGCCGTGGAGCAGTCGGCAATCTGGCCGTTGGGCAGAACCTCGCCCGGCTCGATGGCGTTACGGTAGCGGATCTCCCACGGATCCAAGCCGACCTTCTCGGCCAGCAGGTCGATCAGGCTCTCGAGCGCAAACTCGGACTGGCAAACGCCAAAGCCGCGGTACGCACCGGCGGGCGGGTTGTTGGTGTAGTAGCCAAAACCGCGAATGTCGGTGTTCTGGTACTTGTAGGGACCGACGGCATGCGTACAGGCGCGCTCGAGCACCGGGCCGCACAGCGACGCGTAGGCGCCGGTATCGAAGTTGATCTCGCAATCCAGGCCGGTAAAGTTGCCCTCGGCGTCGCAGCCCAGTGTAAAGGTGCCGTCCATGGCGTGACGCTTGGGATGGAACGCGAGCGACTCGGCACGCGTGAGCTTGCACTTCACAGGACGCTGGAACTTATAGGCAGCGAGCGCGGCCAGGTGCTGGATGGATACGTCCTCCTTACCGCCAAAGCCGCCGCCCACGAGCATGGTCTCGACGACCACACGCTCGGGCTCGTTGTCCCAGCCAAACATGTGGGCGCACTCTTTGCGCGTATCGTAGGCACCCTGGTCGGTCGACTGCACCTTGACGCCGTTCTTGTACGGGAAGGCAACGGCACACTCGGGCTCCAAGAAGGCATGCTCGGTAAAGGGCGTGGTAAAGCGCTGCGTCACGGTGAACGCGCTCTCTGCCAGCGCCTTGGCGGCGTCGCCGCGCGTCACGTGGCGGCTCTGGCACACGTTGTCCTTGAGCTCCACCGTGTTGCCAAAGGCAAAGAAGCTGTCATGCAGGCGCGGAGCGTCGGCGGCCCTGGCCTCGACAATGTTGCGCACGGGCTCCAGCGGCTCGTAGTCAATCTTTACGAGCTTCTTGGCCTTCTCGAGCGTCGCCTCGTCCTCGGCGACCACCAGCACGATGGCATCGCCCACGCAGCGGGTGATATCGCCCTGAGCGATCATGACGTCCCAGTCCTGGATAAGGTGGCCGACCTGGTTGACCGGCACGTCCTCGGCGCGCAGGATGCCCACCACACCGGGCAGGGCCTCGGCCTTGGAGGTGTCGATGGAGAGCACGCGGGCGCGCGGATACTTGGAGCGCACGGCGCTGGCATAGGTCAGGCCCGGCTGATCGAGCTCGTCGATGTCGTCGGGATACTTGCCCTCGCCGAGCACCTTCTTGCGCACGTCAATACGGAAGGCGCGCTTGCCCACGCCGTAGTCATCGCCGCGCTCCAGGTCCTCGTCGATCTGCTTTTCGCCGCGGAGCACCGCAGCGGCCAGCGAGATGCCCTCGATAATCTTTTTGTAGCCGGTGCAGCGACAGACGTTACCGCGAATGGCGTACTTGATCTGCTCCTCGGTGGGCTCGGGGTCCTCGGCGATGAGCGCCGCACCCGCCATGACCATGCCGGGAATGCAAAAACCGCACTGCACGGCGCCCACGGCGCCAAAGGCGTACACAAAGGCCTCGCGCACGTCCTCGGGCAGGCCCTCGACGGTCACGATGTTGCGGCCGGCGGCAAGAGCGGTGGTCAGCACGCACGCCTTGACGGCCGCACCGTCCACATGGATGGTGCAGGTGCCGCAGGCGCCCTCGGAGCAGCCGTCCTTGGCGGAGTGAATGTGCAGGTCGTCGCGCAGATAGCGCAGCAGTGGTTTATTCTCCGTCGTCGTGTGCTCGACACCGTTAACGGTAAAAGTGAATTCCTGTGCCATGGTGATTCCCTTCTACACGCCGGCGGCGATGCCGGTGCGGTCGTGGATGGCGCCATGCGGGCAGACGACGGCGCACATGCCGCACGACAGGCAGTCCACGCCGTCGATATGGGCGCAGTTGTCCTCGATGCGGATAGCGCCGGCAGGGCACTTTTTGGCGCACATACCGCAACCGATGCAGCTCGTGTCGCAGACCTTGCGCGCAATGGCACCCTTATCGGTGTTGTTGCAGCGCACCAGAATGTTCTGGTAGCCGGGGACGAAGGCAATCACGCGCTGCGGGCACGCCATGCCGCACAGGCCACAGCCCGTGCACTTGGAGCGGTCCACGCGGGCGATGCCATCGACCAGCGCAATGGCGCCGTGGGGGCAGGCCGTGACGCAGGCGCCACAGCCAATGCAGCCTTCGCTGCAGCGGGCGTCGCCGCCTGCGGAGGCGCAACCGCTTCCGCAGGCAACGTAGGCCACGTTATGTTGAATGGATTTGGCCATAAGAGACTCGCCTATTTCTTAAGGAGATACGGATAGTTGTCGCGCACAGCCCTGATGGTCAGGCGGACGGCCTCGGGAAGGCCGGTGTTGACGGCATCGACCGAGACGGTGCGGACCGTGCCGGCGACGCGGACCTTAAAGTGATCCTCGTCCACAGCCAGGAAGCCCTCGTTCTCGGAGTTCTCCATGTCCTGCTCGCTCCAGAACAGGGTGAGCTTGTCCTTGTAGGGACGGCCCTCCTGGTAGGGGCAGAACACAGCGCAGTTGCCGCACTCGTTGCACATGCCGTCGACGTGGACGACCTGATGCTTGGCGAGACCCGGCACCTTAATGGCAACGTTGGCGCGGTTGGGGCACACATCGCAGCAGACCTCGCACACCGAGCCGCAGCCCAGGCAGCGGGTCTTGGTGCAGTTGCGCTTGTCGCGGCACAGCGACCCCTTGCGCTCGTAGCAGGCGTCCTCGCGATCGGCCTGAGCATTCTGGTCGGCGTACTTGTTAAAGTCCACGCCGGCAATGGCACGGGCGACTTCGGCGGCATCGGCAATAGCCTCGACCACGGTGGCAGGACCGCGGCGGCAGTCGCCCGCAGCCCAGACGCCCTCGACGCCGGTGGAGGTGGCGGCAAGGCGGCCGCGACGGTCGTGCTCGACGCCCGCGGCATCGTACAGGCTGGCATCGATGCCCTCGCCCACGGCGCAGATCACCGTGGTGGCGGAAAGCTCGACGGTCTCGCCCGTGGCGACAGGGCTGCGACGGCCGCTTGCATCCGGCTCGCCAAGCTCCATAACGTCGCAGGTCAGCACGGCGCCGTTGAGTGCCTTGGGCGCCAGCAGCTCGCAGAGCTCAACGCCGTCGGCAAGAGCAAGATCGAGCTCTTCCTCGTCGGCGGGCATCTGCTTCTTGGTGCGGCGATACACCAGGCGCACGTTCTTCACGCCAGCCAGACGCTTGGCCACGCGGGCCGCGTCCATGGCGGTGTTGCCGGCGCCAATGACCACGACGTCCTCGCCCAGCTCGAGTTTCTCGCCCTTCTTGGCGGCCTCGAGGAACTCCAGCACATCGAGCTCGGCACCCTCGCCCAGGCCCGCAGAGCCGGGCATCCAGGCACCGGTGGCCACGACCACGTCGGTAAAGCCCTGGTCCTTGAGCTCGTCAATGGAATCAACGCGAGCGTTGAGCTGCACCTTGGCGCCAAAGGCTAGGCAGAGCTCGGCATCGTGGGAGATATCGTCGCTCGCGATACGGAACTCGGGAATCACGTGACGGACCACGCCGCCGAGAGAGTCGCGGGCCTCGAAGATGGTGACGGGCACGCCGGCACGCGTCAGGAAGAACGCCGTCGCCAGGCCGGCCGGGCCGCCGCCGATAACGGCAACGTTGTGCTCGCCGTCGTTGGCGATGGCCTGGGCGCGCAGCTTGGGCAGCACGGCAGTCATGGCCTCGCGGGCGGCCTTGAGCTTACTGGCGCGAATCTGGGCGCCCTCGGGCTCGTAGAACGCACGCTCGCAGGCACGGCCGCAGGGATGCGGGCAGATGGTGCCGGTAATGAACGGCAGGGCGTTGCGCTCGATGATGATGTTGAGTGCGTCCTCGTAGCGGCCCTCGTCAACGGCCGCCAGGTAGGCGGGAATATCCTGCTGGATGGGGCAGCTCGTGCGGCACGGCGTGGTAAAGCAGTCGGAAAGCGGGCTCTTGCCGGCGACCTTACGGTCGGGCAGCGGGCGCAGCGGCTTCTTGTAGAGCGGGTTGGTGAGTGAGTCGGTCTGGATCGCAGTCACAGCCTCGAGAGAGACACCCGCGAACGGCTTGCCATCCAGGTCGGTAAACTCGCCGGCCATCTGGCTAAAGCGCTCGTAGCCACCGGGCTTGAGCACGTCGGTCGCCAGGGTGACGGGCCAAATGCCGGCATCGTACAGGGCGCGGATGTTGTAGACCGTAGCACCGCCGGAGTAGCTGATGCGCAGCTTGCCATCGAACTGCTCGGTAATGCGACGGGCGGCCTCGATGGTCAGCGAGAACAGTGAACGGCCCGACATGTACATCTCGGTGGAGGGCAGCTCGTCCCTGGTCACGTCGACGGGAAACGTGTTGGTCAGCTTGACGCCAAACTCAAGACCGCGCTCGGCGCACAGGGCAATCAGGCGCTCGAACATGGGCACGGCGTCGGCCCACTGCAGGTCCTCGCGGAAGTGTGTGTCATCGAAGACGATGTAGTCAAAGCCCAGCTCGTTCAGACGCTGGCGGGCAAACTCATAACCCAGCAGCGTGGGGTTGCACTTGATGTAGGTGTTGAGGCCCTTCTCGGTGATCAGATAGGTCGCGATGCGCTCGATCTCCGCCGGCGGGCAGCCGTGCAGGGTAGACTCGGTAATGGAGTTGGAGACGCGCGCCGGGATGGACTCGACAAACGCGGTATCGACATGCTCAAACTTGTCCAGGTTAGCGAGCGCCCACGTGCGGCACTCGTTCCAGACGTCAGAGCCGCTGGCGTCCTTCATGCCCTCGATGTAGGCGTCGACCTTGGGGCTCTTGATGCCCTCGAGGTCATAGCCCACGGACATGTTGAAGACAAAGCCGTCCGGGCTACCTAGGCCGTACTCGCGAGCGATGAGGTGGCAGGCGAACCATGCCTTCACGTACTCGGCAAAAGCCTGCGGAACCTCGAGCTCGGTCGACCACTCGCAGTTGTAGCACTCGTCCTGCGCCACGATGCAGGGCTTGTTCACACACTTGGAGAGCTCCTCGCCGTCCATAACCTGAACGGTCTTGAGCTCAAAGAAGCGGGAACCGGCCACGTAGGATGCCACGATGTTTTGGGCAAGCTGCGTATTGGGGCCGGCGGCCGGGCCAAACGGAGTCTCGATGCGCTCGTCAAAAATGGGAAGCGCGCCCTCCTGGTTGGTCGTAACCATCTTGCGCACGCCAAAGACGGCGCCCTGAGTCTTGTGCTCCTCGATGATCCAGTTCATCAGCTGCGAAAACGGGATCGGCCTCATGATGTCGCTCATAATGAGTTCCTCTCTGTAACGCCCGGCGAGACCGCGCGGCGGGCGCAAATACGGTGTAGCGCTAGCACAGCGCCGGCGACCCCGCGGAGGCCGCCTATGCGCGCGCCGGATGTGGCGAAACATCCGACGCGCGCGAATCTACTTGTGAATTAGTAGGTGCGATCGTTGAGCGTGCTCCAGAGCTTCTTGGACTCGGCCATGGTCCACGCGTTGATCTTGTCCTCATCGATACCGATAAACTCGCGATCCTTGTACAGGACGCGGCCGTTGATGATGGTGGTGCGGCAGTTTTTGCCCATCATGCCAAAGAGCATGTGACCGTCGATGTTCTCCTCGCTCAGCGGCGTAAAGGGCTTGTAGTCCATAACGATAACGTCGGCGGCAGCGCCGGCCTCGAGCACACCGAGCTTGCGATCGAAGTACTTGCTCGCCATCTTGGCGTTGTTCTCGAACAGCATCGTCATGGCCTCGCACCAGCCCACGTTGGGCATGGCGGCGTTGTGGCGCTGAATGATCAGGAAGACCTTAAGGCTCTCGAGCATATCGTGGGTGTAGGCGTCGGTGCCCATGCACACGGGGATGCCGCGGCGGAAGAACTCGAGCACGGGGGCGCAGCCCACGGCGTTGCCCATATTGGATTCGGGGTTGTTGACCAGCCAAGTGCCGGACTCCTTGACGATATCCATCTCGGCAGGCGTCACGTGGATGCAGTGGCCGAGCATGGTGTCGGGACCCAGCAGGTTGTGCTGCAGCAGGCGCTCGACGGGGCTGATGCCACCGCGGTTGAGACGGGAGTCCCACACGTCATTCATGCCCTCGCACACGTGGATGTGGAAGCCGGTCAGGCCGTTGTTGGCCTCGGCCATCTTATCCATGGTCTCGTCCGAAAGCGTAAAGGTAGCATGTCCGCCAAACATGGCGGCGATCATGTGGTTGTCGTTATCGCGACGCTCCTTGGCGGCCCACTGGGCAAATTCGGCGTTCTCGGCAATGGCCTGGTCGCATTTTTCCTGGGCACGGCGATCGGAAACCTCGTAGCACAGGCACGAACGCATGCCCAGCTCCTGAGCTGCATCCTTAATGGTAAAGAGGCTTCCCGGGATCTCACAGAAGCTCGCGTGATGATCGAAGATCGTAGTGACGCCATCGCGGATGGAGTCCAGAATCGTGGCATAGGCGCTGGCCTTGGTGCCGTCGAGCGTCAGGTTGTCGTCGATCTTCCACCACTGCTGCTCAAGATTCTCCAGGAAGTTGGTGGGGTTGCAGCCCTTAATGGCAAGGCCGCGGGCCAGACCCGAGTAGATGTGGGTGTGGCAGTTGATGAGTCCGGGCATGATGAGGTTGCCCCGGGCATCGACGTACTCGGCATCCGGGTACTTGGCCTTGAGCTCGCGCTCGGGGCCCACTTCGACGATCGTATCTCCGTCAATGGCGACCGCACCGTTTGGAATGAACGGGGTCTGAGCGTTGCGGGTAAAGACGGAACCGTTAGCGACCAGAAGCATGGATGCTCCCTTCAACATCAGAGGCGGGGTTTGACACCTCTGACATGGCGGAGTGCGAAGCGCCGGCCTACACCGGAAACGGGCCCTCTCCCGTCAACGCTTCACCAAAGGGACAAACCCTTTGAAGTGCGGCTTGGCGCCGCATGGCGTCGGCGGACGAGGCGATGCGTCCGCCGACGAATAGCACCGAATTGGTTACTTCTTGCTCTCGGGCAAGACCAGATCCACGGCAGCGTCCTTGGCAGCATCGATGTGCTGAGCCACGACCGGCGTCTGCGGAAGGATCAGGTTAAGGACAATGGCCATGATGGCGGTGGGGGTTACGGCATTGGATCCGATGACGGTGGACACCCAGGCGGGCATACCCTCGCCGGCAAGGCAACCGCTGGCCATCCAGATACCCAGGCCAAAGACGACGGAGGTGCCGACGATAGTGGTAGTGCGCTGCGTGAGGCCCTCGCGGGTGAACATGCGCACGCCGTTCATGGTGATGGTGCCAAAGACGCCGACGGTCGCGCCGCCGATGACGGGCTGCGGGATAGCGGAAAGGACGGCAGAGAGCTGCGGGAACAGACCGGCGATGGCAAAGACGGCCGCGATGATCACAAAGACCCACTTGTTGACGACTTTGTTGGAGCAGATGATGCCCACGTTCTGGCCAAGGGCGCTGGTGGGAAGACCGCCCAGCAGGCCGCCGACCATAGAGGTGAGGCCCTGGGACACGATAGCGCCGGAGAGCTCGCGCTCGGTGGGCATACGGTCGATGGAGCCCAGGCAGGCGGCGGAGACGTCACCGATAACCTGGATAGCAACCATGGGGAACACGACGGCGAGGGTAATGCAGACCTCGGGATCAAACTCGAGCGCGTAGGGCATGAGCTTGGGAAGGGCGAAGACCTGAGCGGTGGCGACGCTGGAGAAGTCGATCATGCCAAAGGGGATGGAGACGATCATACCAACGATCATGCCAAAGAACACAGAGCCCAACTTGAGCGTGCCCTTGCCAAAGTTGGCGAGCGCAAAGACCACGGCGAAGGTGATGAGAGCGACGCACCATGCCTGCGGGGTGCCCCACAACGGCGTACCCATACCGCCGGCCATATACTTGACGGCCGTGGGATACAGCGAAACGCCGATGGAGAAGATGACCGTACCGGTCACGACGGGCGGGAACAGCCACTTGATCTTGCTGTAGGCCAGACCAAAGAGGACCGCGACGGCGCCGCCGACGATCTCGCCGCCCAGCAGCGCACCAAAGCTAAAACCCGAGGCACCCATGGCCTGCAGGGCCGGCAGGAACGCGAACGAAACGCCCATGACGATGGGCAGGCCGCCGCCGATGCGACGGAAGGGAGCGAAGGCCTGAAGGGCCGTATCGATCGCCGAAAGAATGAGGGCGACCTGGATGATGTCGGTGCTCTGCTGGCTATTAAAGCCGTAGACGCCGGCCATGATGACCGCCGGGGTAATGATGCCGGCAAACGATGCCAGTACGTGTTGAAGGGCACACGGGATCATTTCCTTAACGGGAGGCATGCCTTCGCGAGTGAACAGGGCTTCAGTGCCGTTCGTAACCGTCTCCTGGGTCATTTGACCACCAATCCTCGAAGTAGTTGTTTTCGCATCTAACGCTCTATTGTGACGCAGTGCGGGGTTGAGGTTGTGCCTTCATTGCATATCGTATTAAAGATGATTCTCATTCTCAATAATAATTTTTTGTTATCAGACTATTCTTCAGCTGAAATAACGCATTTCCGCAGGTCAGGAAAGTGTCTGGTCAAAATAACATCTAACATTTCTTTTGGTCAACCGTTTACCGCTAAATTCCTACCGTTCGTCTGCATTACGCAATATACCTGCGGATATACGGGATGATGGGCAGCGTGTTACTATGAGAAAAAATTGTTATGAACATTTCCGATTTCACCCAAAGGAGTTGCCCGTGAACGAGACCGTACGTCGCTTTTTGCCGATGGTCGATTTTCTGGAGCAGATACTCGGCAAAAACAGCGAAATCGTGCTGCACGATTTCTCGGATCCCGACCACGCCATCGTCGATATTCGCAACGGCATCGTGAGCGGCCGCAAGGTCGGCGGCCCCGCCACCGATCTGGCACTCAAGATCATGCACGACCCCAAGTATCGCGACCTGCCGTTTATTACGGGCTACGAGGGGCGCGGTGCCGGCGGCAAGACGTTGGAGTCAGCGACATACTTTATCCGCGAGAATGACGAGATCGTCGGCATGCTCTGCGTCAACACCGACCTCTCGACCGTGCGCTCCATCAACGCCATGGCGCAGCAGCTCATGGCGTGCTTCGACGCGGCGCCGACGCGCACGGAGCCCGCCCCTATCGAGGTCGAAAGCCTTTCGGAGTCTACACAGGAGCTCATCGACCGCAGCATTGCCGAGTTGCTGAGCGCGCGTGGGCTGGATGTAGCGTCGCTTGGTCAGAGCGACCGCGTGGACGTCATTCGCCACCTCAACGGCAACGGGGTGTTCATGCTCAAGGGCGCTGTTGCCTGCGCCGCCACCGCGCTGGGCATCTCGGAGCCCAGCGTCTACCGCTACCTGCAAAAAGTTCGCAAGGAGGGCTAACGAGCAAAATGGAGCGCGGCTCCACAAGCGATCCGTCACTTAACAAAAGACCCTGCAGCTCGCACGCGCTGCAGGGTCTTTTTGCATGTCATGTTTAGTTGTTGCCAACGCCTTAGAGAGCAGCGACGACCTCGATCTCGACCAGACCGCCAGCCGGAAGGGCGGCAACCTGGAAAGCGCTGCGCGCGGGGAACGGGGCCTCGAACTTGGAGGCGTAGATCTCGTTCACGGCAGCGAAGTCGGCAATGTCGGCCAGGTAGACCGTGGTCTTGACGACATCGGCAAACGTAGCGCCGACGGCAGTCAGCAGGGCCTCGACGTTAGCAAGGGACTGCTTGGCCTGGGCCTCGACGCCCTCGGGCATCTTGCCAGTTGTGGGGTCGATGCCCAGCTGGCCGGACAGGAACACCATGTTGCCGGTCTGGATACCGGGGGAATACGGTCCGATGGCTGCGGGTGCGTTATCGGAAGACACGACGGTCTTGCTCATGTTTTTCTCCTTACGATCAGATAGAGAGCGTGAGCGCGGCGTTCGCACCGGGAGGCACAATTCGGTCTGAACACCGCGCTTGATTTGGGATAGTACTCAAGGTTTCTGTTTGATGCAAGAATATTATCAGCTGGAGAGAATATTTTATCGCCCAACGGCGCCCGTTGGCAGCTGAACGGTTCTCCACGGGGTCAGCCAGCCCAAGCTGCTGAAGACTTTATCCCGCTTGGAGCACGGGCATCGCCTGCCGCAACGGCACCACTATACTTTTGAATATCTGAGCATTTTGAAAGGCAGGATATGACCGCAACCGCCAGTCGAACCACCAACCGCAGACCCGAGCTTTTGGCGCCCGCCGGAGGGCCCGAGCCCTTTGCCGCCGCACTCGCCGCGGGGGCAGACGCCATCTACTGCGGCATGGGCAGCTTCAACGCTCGCCGCAAGGCCACCAACTTTACCGATGAGGCCTTTGAGCAGGCCTGCCGCGCCGCGCATCTAGCCGGGTCACGCGTCTACGTCACGGTCAACATCGTCATCAAGCAGTCCGAGATGGGCGATGCGCTGCAACTCATCCATCGCTGCTCCACGCTGGGCGCCGATGCCTTCATTATCCAGGACTGGGGTCTGTTCTTTGAGGTCAAGCGCACCATGCCCGGCATCGAGGCACATATCTCGACCCAGGCGAACATCCACGACGACCGCGGAACCCTTTGGTGCCGCGAGCAGGGCGCCGACCGCGTGACTCTCTCGCGCGAGCTCTCCATCGACGAGATCGCCGCCATCCACGACGCCGCGCCCGATGTGGACCTTGAGGTCTTTAGCCATGGCGCCATCTGCTTTTGCTACTCGGGCCTGTGCCTGCTTTCGAGCTTTGCCATGGCGGGACGATCGGCCAACCGCGGCATGTGCGCCCAGCCCTGTCGTCTGCCCTACGAGCTGATCGACGAGAACGGCCGCTCGCTCTCCCCCGCCGGTCGCGAGCGCGCGCTGTGCCCGCGCGACACCAACACGTCGCAGCTTGTTCGCCGTCTGTATGACGCCGGTGCCGCATCGCTCAAGCTCGAAGGCCGCATGAAGGCGCCCGATTACGTGTACTCCATCGTCGATGTGTACCGTCACGAAATTGACGATATGCTGGCCGGAGCCACCGTGGCCAAGGACGAGGAGGCCGCCCGCCAGCGCCAGCTCAAGCGTTGCTTTAACCGCGACTTTACGCACGCCTATCAGGACGGCACCTCGGGCGACGAGATGATGAGTTACGAGCGATCCAACAACCGCGGCCAGATCGTAGGCACGGTGCTGGGCAGCCGTCTGGCCAACCGCGATGTGCGCGGGCTCAAACCCGACGACCGCCGTCGCCGCGCTGCCATCGCCCGCATTGAGCTGTTTGAGCCCGTGGGCAAGGGCGACCTGCTGGAGCTTCGCCACGATAACGAATTTGACCAGTTCCTGACCACCATTGCCGCCGATGATGCCGCCGCCGGCGACATCATCGAATGTCGCGTGCCCCGCAGCATGCCCGAGGGCTGCCGCGTCCGCGTGATTCGCAGTCAGCGCGCCATCGACGCCGCCGGCGCCGCGCTCAAGCGCGATGTGCTGCGCCGCCGAGCTGTTGACGTGTCCGTCGTGGCGCGCCTGGGCGAGCCGTTTACTGTCACACTCACCTGCTGTGACAACCCCGCGCTCACCGCCACCGCCACGGGCTTCACCGTCGAGGCAGCCAAGACCCGCGCCGTCGAGGCATCCGATCTGGTTGAGCACGTCGGGCGCATGGGCTCCTCTCCCTTTGAGGCCGCGAGCTTTGATGTGGCGCTCGATGAGGGCTGCGGCATGAGCTTCTCCGCCGTGCACAAGGTGCGCGCCGCCGCTTGTAAGGCGCTGGAAGAGGCCATCCTGGCACCGTACGAGGAGCGCGCAAAAACGCTCGAGTTGCCGGTGCTCGACAAATGTACGCGCCCCATGCCCAAGCACTACCGCGACGAGCCGCAGATCTGCGCCACCGTCACCTCGCTCGAGGCCGCCGAGGCAGCCCGCGCGGAGGGTGCAACGCGCATCTATATGACCACCGACGCGCTCGAGGCTGTCGGACTCTCCCCTGCCGATGCATTTGAGCAGGGTATCGTGCCCGTGCTCGACGAGGTCTGCCGCGCCGTTGACCACGTACGCGTCGACCCGTGGGTTGTTGCCGGCGCCACGGTCGCTATTGGCAACATCTCTGAGCTTGCCCTGGCCGCCCAGGTTGGCGCCACGGCCGAGATTCGCTCTTGCCTGCCGGTGCATAACACGCCCTGCATGGAGGCACTTGCCGAGCGCGGAGCCGGTGCGTTTTGGCTCTCGCCCGAGATCACGCTCGACGAGATCGTCTCGCTTGGCACCGCCGCGCCCGCAGCCCTGGGCATCACTGTGTTCGGCCGCCCGCGCGTTATGACGAGTGAGCACTGCATCCTGCAGGTGGCCAATGGCTGCATCCACGATTGCGCTAACTGCCGCCTGCGCGCCCGCAAGCTGTCGCTCAAGAATATCGACGGCAAGGTCATGCCCGTACGCACCGACATCCATGGCCGCTCTCGCCTGTACGACGCCTACCCCATCGACCTCACGCCGCAGGTTCCTCAGCTGCTCGATGCCGGCGTGCGTCGTCTCATGGTAGACGGAACGCTGCTCGAGACAGATGAGGTGGGCCGTGCCGTCGCCCGCGTCCGTCGTGCCGTCGAAGCAGCACAGGCCGGCCGCAAGCCCGCCGCCCGCCTGCGCGGCGCCACCTCGGGCTGCATGTTTGTGGGAATTAGCTAACCGAAAGGCTTACACGTGAACGAAGAACCTCAAGTCCTTTACTGCGACGCCTGGCTCATGGCCATCGACAAGCCCACCGGCATGATCGTCCACGGCGACGGCACCGGCGAGCGCACGCTCACCGACTACGCCAGCGACCTGCTGCTGGCGATGGGTGACGGCTTTGCCGCGACCGACATGCAGCCGCTCAACCGCCTGGACCGCAACACCACCGGCGTGGTGTTGTTTTCGCTCGACAAACAGACGCAGCCCGCCTTTGACCAGATGGTGATCGACCACGCCTTCGAAAAGCACTATCTGGCGCTCGCCGAGGGCAAGATCGACTGGAACGAGAAGCTCATCGACAAGCCCATCGCCCGCGACCGCCACGATAGCCGCAAGATGCGTGTCGGCGCCAGCGGCAAGCCGTCACAGACGCGCGTGAAGGTGCTCAAGCGCCTTAAGAGCCGTCGAGGCCTGCCCGCGCGTTCGTATATCGATGTCGAGCTACTCACCGGCCGCAAACACCAGATCCGCGTGCACCTGGCAAGCGAGCGCCATCCCCTGGTTGGCGACGACCTGTACGGCACGCCGCGTCCTTGTGGCCTCATGCTTCACGCCCACAGCGTGTCCTTCACGCATCCCGTAACCGGCGAGCACATCCACATCGAAGCCCCCTGCCCCTGGGAGCCCTAAACCACCACAATGGGGACAGGCACCTTTGTGGTAGTTTTGTCGCAATGGCTCAGCCGCGGTCCCAAAACGTCTCGATCTGTAACAGTTAGAACCCATTTTCCGGTCTATTTGTTATAGATCGAGACATTCGAATCCCTCTCAAGGAAAATCTCAATCTGTAACAATAACTCGGCAAAATCGGTCCCAGATGTTACAGATTGAGACAAAGGGACGGTGCGGCTCGGAAGTATCTCGATCTGTAACACCTAGCCCACTTTTAGCGGTCCAGTTGTTACAGACTTAGACAAAACCGGTAGACAACGAAAGCGGCAACGCCCGTGATGGACGTTGCCGCTTTTCTATTGAGAAAACTACTCGGTTTCCGTTGCTAACCACCACAATGGGGACAGGCGCCTTCGCGGTTGTTTTGGCCTTAGCCCGTCCACTGCTGTTAGACCGTGATGACGTTGTCCATTGCCCGGTACTTGGCGGGGACCTCGCCTGCAGTAATAATCGTTGCGTCGCGGAAGTCCGCGAACTTGACGGGCGCCACCATGCCAAATTTACTGGCGTCCGAGATTACGAAGCGCTTGGCTGTATGACGCATCGAGATGCGCTTTACTTGCGCCTCCTCGATATCGGGCGCCGTGAAGCCCTGCTCGGCGGCAATGCCGTTAGAGCCCCAAAAGCCACAGTTGAAGTTGTAGCGGTCTAAGGTTGCCAAGGCATCGGGGCCAACGAGCGCCTCGGTCTCGGGTTTGAGCTCGCCGCCCAGCACCACGGTACGCATGCCGCGCAAAGCAAGGCGCTGAGCATGGAGCACGGAATCGGTCACATAGGTGACATCTTCAAGGTGCGGAAGATGCTCGATGAGTCTGAGCGTCGTCGAGCCCGAGTCGATGTATACAAAGCTCTCAGGCTCCACAAGCGCCGCCGCACGGGCGCAGATACGCTCCTTGTCATCGTTATGGAGGTCGCTGCGCTCATTAAGCGTTAGGTCGCGCGTCACGTGCGCGCGCTCAAGACTCGTCGCCCCACCGTGGACCTTGGCGATGCGGTGCGCTCGGTCGAGCGTCTGCAGGTCGCGCCGAATGGTAGACGCCGTCACGCCCAGGGCCTCAGCAAGCTCCGGCACGGTAACCGAGCCGGCTCGCTGCACCATCGACACGATCGCGTTGAGCCTATCTTCCGCAAGCATCGCTTACTCCTCCTCGGGGTACACAACTCCCCAGTCGGCGCGGAGCTTGGTCATAAGCTCCATAACATCAGAAGCATAGCCCAGAAGCTCACGCTTCGAATCATCGCCGGCAACGGCCTTCTCCAGGTCGGCCATCTCGTAGCACAGAGCGTATGCCTCGGTGCCAGCGTGGACCTCTTCGCGGTGGCCGTCCGCAGTCCACACGATGGTCGCATGGTCGGCGCGCGGATACTCGTTGACCTCGATATAGCACTTATCGAAACTGATGACCGAGCGCTTGGGCTGCTTGGAGTGGAGCGTAAGGCTCACCACGCCCAGCTGCTGCTCGGCGTTACGGCAGACAATGCCGCCCGCAACGTCGACACCGGTCTCACAGGTGTTGCCCAGCGAGACAACCTCAGCGGGCTGACTCGCCATAAAGAGGCGCATAACGGAGAGCGCATACACGCCAATGTCGAGCATGGCGCCACCGGCAAGGCTACGGTTGTAGAAGCGGTTGGTCAGGTCGCCGTACTCCTTATAGCTGCCAAAGTTGAGCTGAGCGAGATTCATGCGGCCGAACTCGCCGACATCCATGCGACGACGCAGCTCATGATACAAGGGCATGTGAAGCACCGTGGTGGCGTCCATAAGGACCACGTTGTGCTCGTCGGCGATGGCACGGGCCTCGTCAAGCTCGGCGGAATTGAGGGTAATGGCCTTCTCGCAGAGCACGTGCTTGCCAGCTGCCAGAGCGGCTCGCAGGTAGGTGATATGCGTGTTGTGCGGCGTGGTGATATAGACTGCGTCAATGTTCGGATCGGCGTAGAGGTCTTCGACCGTTTCATAGACCTTCTCGATGCCATATTGCTCAGCAAAAGCCTGAGCCTTGGACAGCGTGCGGTTGGCGACGCCCGCAAGCTTGCGACCGGCAAGAGCGAGAGACTGGGCCATCTGGTTGGCGATAACGCCGCACCCGATCACAGCCCAACGAAGCTCGGGAGCCGTAAAGATATCATCGGGGAATGGCTTGTCCTGGACCGAAGTGAACGCTGCTTTTGCGGCTGCTTCGGCGTCGAGCGGAGCCTGTTTGGAATCTGCCATTATGTGCCTCCTGAGTCATCGGAAGTCCTTCATTTCCAACAGCCTTATATTCGCACAAATGCGCGCGCATTTGCTTGTATTTGCGTTTTTATTTGTTTATCGGTCATTATTTAACCATAGTTAGCAGATATTTGCGCGGCCATGCGCATTATCGCGCAAGGCTATGCGCGTAAATGCGCATGCGACGATCCTTATGAAACATAAAAGGGCGGAACACCATAGCCATAAAAGACAGAGTAGGCTGTATTACTCCACCCCTCCGGGGGGCGCAGCCATCAAAGGACTGTTCCAAACTGCCGGCAGATAGGGACTTCCCTAACTGCCGGCACATAGGGAACGTCCCCAGCTACCGGCGTTTCAACGGCACTCATTTAAGCCTGTCCCCAATGAATGCCAAGCGACGACCACTCATTTAAGTCTGTCCCCAATGAGTATGTCCCCAATGACTGCCAATCAACGGCCACTCATTTATGTCTGTCCCCAATGAGCCCCCAATGAGTAGGGATAGAAAAAGGCCCGGGTGCCGTGGGGCATCCGGGCCTTTGCTAGCAACTTGATGTTGCAGGCGGCTTAGAACTTGTGGCCGCACTTCTTGCAGACGCGCAGCTTGTTCTTGCCGTCCTTCTCGTGACCGACGCGGGTAACCTTACCGCACTCGGGGCAAACGAGATTGACGTTGGAGGCGTCGATGGGAGCCTCCTGCGAAACGATGCCGCCCTGCTGGTTGGCAGCGTTGGGCTTGACGGCCTTCTTGACGACCGAAACGCCCTCGACAACGACCTTGTTCTCGGCGGGGAGAGCACGCAGGACAACGCCCTGCTTGCCGCGATCCTTACCAGAGAGAACCTGGACCTTATCGCCCTTCTTGATATACATATATCTCCCCTAACTACAGGGTCTCGGGAGCGAGCGAGACGATCTTCATGTACTTCTTGTCACGAAGCTCGCGAGCGACGGGCCCGAAGATACGGGTGCCGACGGGCGAACCATCGTTGTTGATGACAACGCAGGCGTTCTCATCAAAGCGAATGTAGGAGCCATCCTTGCGGCGGATCTCCTTAACGGTGCGAACGACGACGCAACGGACAACGTCCTTCTTCTTGACGTTGGCGCCAGGGGTAGCCTCCTGGACAGCACCGATGAACACATCGCCGATGCCTGCATAACGACGCTTGGAACCGCCAAGCACCTTGATGCAGCGAATCTTGCGAGCGCCGGAGTTGTCGGCGACGTTCAGCATGGTTTGCATCTGAATCATGGTAGATGTTCCTCCGAACTAAGAACCGAAGAGAGGTGCGCAGCCTTTATGCGGCCCGTGGTATGCAAGCCAAGCATACGCACATCTTCGGAAACGTACAAGTCGTAAGAGCGACTGCTTATTTAGCGCGCTCGACGACCTCGATGAGGCGCCAACGCTTCATCTTGGACATAGGACGGGTCTCCATAACGCGGACGGTGTCGCCCACGCCAGCCGTGCACTCCTCGTCGTGAGCGTGCAGCTTCTTGGAGCTGGTCATCATCTTGCCGTACTTGGGGTGACGCTTGCGCTCGGTGATGGTGACAACAATGGTCTTGGCACCGGAGACGGAGGTAACGACACCCGTACGGACCTTACGCGAGTTACGCGAATCAGTCATGTTCTCTCCTTAGGTCCTACTCGGCGACAGCGGACTTCTCCGCTGCGATCTCACGGGCGCGCTGCTCCGTGAGGACGCGAGCGATGTCCTTCTTCACGGTGTTGACGCGAGCGGTGTTGTCCAGCTGGCTGGTGGCCATCTGGAAACGAAGGTTAAAGAGCTCGGCGCGCATTTCCTTCAGCTTCTCAACGAGCTGAGCGTCCGAGAGCTCACGAATCTCTGCGGGCTTCATTAGTTCTCCTCCTTGGCGGCGGCGGCGTCCTCAGCAGCCCACTTGGCCTCGAGAGCGGCCTCCTCAGCCATCTCCTTCTCGATGCGCTGCTCAGCGTTCTTGGCAGCAACAATCTTGGTCTTGATGGGAAGCTTGTGCTGTGCAAGACGCAGAGCCTCGCGAGCGACCTCCTCGGGCACGCCCTTGACCTCGAACATGATACGGCCGGGTTTGACGACGGCCACCCACTCCTCGGGGTTACCCTTACCAGAACCCATGCGAGTCTCGGCAGGCTTCTTGGTGATGGGCTTATCGGGGAAGATCGTGATGTAGACACGACCGCCACGCTTCATGTAGCGGGTCATGGCAATACGAGCGGCCTCGATCTGACGGTTGGTGATCCAATGGGCCTCGAGAGCCTGGATACCAAACTCGCCGAAATGCAGCTCGGTATTACCCTTGGCCTGGCCCTTCATGGAGCCACGCTGCACCTTGCGGTGAAGAATACGCTTAGGGGCAAGCACTACTGACCCCTCCTCTCGGAGTTACGACGACGAGGACGGGAAGAGCCCTCGAGTGCAGGGTTGGGAACAGGCTGGCCCGGGAGCTTCTCGCCCAGGTAGATCCAGACCTTCACGCCGCAAGCGCCCATGGTGGTGCTGGCGACAGCCGTGCCGTAGTCGATCTTGGCACGGAGGGTGTGCAGAGGCACGCGACCCTCGCGGTACCACTCACGACGGCCCATCTCGGCACCGCCGAGACGACCGGAGCACTGGATACGGATGCCCTTGGCGCCGGCCTTGCG
>UQNU01000046.1 GCA_900542555.1 uncultured Collinsella sp. | reverse complement strand
GCCGAATGCTCGCCATCGAAATTTATCGATGGCCTATTTCAGACTGTAATGGGTAGTCCATGGAAACGTTGATTCTCGCCCTGCTCGCGACTCCTTTGGTGTTCTCGCTGGTCATGGCGTTTTTGCCCAAGAACACGTCCTATAACGTGTTTGCCGGTCTCAACCTGGTCTCCGTCGCAGCCGTCCTGGTGCTGTCGATTATGACGGCCGGTGACGTCCTTATGAGCGGCGACACCGCGAGCGCTCTTGGCCTGTGGTTCCACCTCGATTCGCTGGGCGCCATCTTTGTGCTGCTCATCGGCTTTATCGGTTTTCTTACGGGGCTGTTCTCGCTGCCCTATGTAAAGGCCGATATCGAGGAGGGCTCCATGCCCGCCGAGCGCGCCAAGCAGTATTTTGCACTGTTTAGTCTGTTCGTGTTTACCATGCTGCTCGCGTGCCTGTCCAACAACATGATCCTCACGTGGGCCGCCGTGGAAGCAACCACGCTTTCCACCGTGTTCCTGGTGGGTATCTACAAGAACAAGACGGCCCTCGAGGCTTCTTGGAAGTACGCGATGGTCTGCACCGCCGGCGTGGCCTTCGGCCTGTTCGGTACGCTGCTGATCTACGCCAACGCCGCCGACGTGATTCCCAACGCCCACGAGGCCGCATTCCTGTCGTGCGTGCTGCCGTATGCCGACCAGTTCGACCCGACGCTCATGCGCCTCGCCTTTGCGTTTATCGTTATCGGCTTTGGCACCAAGGCCGGCCTGTTCCCCATGCACACTTGGCTGCCCGATGCCCACTCCCAGGCCCCGAGACCTGTCTCGGCCCTGCTCTCGGGCGTGCTGCTTAAGTGCGCCATGCTTGTGATCATGCGCTTCTACGGCTTTACTATCCAGGCCGTGGGCGCCGAGTATCCGCAGCTTTTGCTGTTGATCGTCGGCACGCTGTCCATTTTGGTGGCGGCACTTTCGATGTTTCGCCAGGACGACCTCAAGCGCCGCTTTGCGTATTCGTCTGTGGAGAACGTGGGCGTTATCGCCCTGTGCCTGGGTATCGGCGGCCCGCTGGGTATCGCCGCGGCCCTGCTGCACTGCGTGTTCCACGGCTTTACCAAGACGCTTGCCTTCTGCGTGTCCGGCAACATCCAGCATGCCTTTGGCACGCGTAGCCTGGCCAAGATCCAGGGCGTCGTCGAGGTTGCCCCCGCAACCGCCGCGCTCGCCATCCTGGCGCTGCTCGGCCTTGGTGCCTTCCCGCCCTTTGGCATGTTTATCTCCGAGTTCCTGACTTTTGTCGCCGGTGTTACCGCCGGTCCCATGTGGCTGGTCGTCGTGGTCGCCCTCGGTCTTACCGTGGCCATCTCCGCGCTCACCCGCATCGCACTCAAGTCGGTATTCGGCCATGCGCCCCAGGGCATGGGCAAGCATGAGGCCCCGGCGCTCATGCTTATCCCCGAAATCATCCTGGGTGTCATGATCTTGTGGTTTGGCATCGCCACCCCGCTGCCTCTCGTGCACGGTGTGGAGACCGCGACCGGCATCGTGCTCGAGCAGAGCACCGAGGAACTTCACGCGACGCCGATGTACCGCGCTGTGTTCGGTACCGAGACCGCTCAGAGCGAGGTGGAGTAACGAATGATTGAAACTGAGAACAAGGTGTATGCCCGTCGCTGCGAGAGCCATGTCGAGGCCCTGCGCCGCGCCGTTCCGGGCTGCATCGAGAAGGTTGAGTGGCAGTGCGAGGACCAGCTGACGATCACCGTCAAGCTGGACCGTCTGCCCGAGGCCGTCCACTACCTGTACTACGAGCGCTACGGCTGGATTCCCGTGATCATCGGCAACGATGAGCGCAGCCTGTGCGGCCGTTACGCCGTGTACTACGTCATCTCCATGGAGGGGGAAGACCCCGGCTGGGTGACCGTGCGCACCGAGGTCGATCCCGCCAAGATGACGTTCCCGTCCGTGACGCCGTTCGTCCCCGCCTGCGTGTGGGGCGAGCGCGAGCTGCGCGATATGTTTGGCCTGATCCCCGAGGGCTTGCCCGATCGTCGTCGCCTGGTGCTGCCCGATGACTGGCCCAGCGGCCTGTACCCGCTGCGCAAGGACTCCATGGACTACCGCTTCCGTCCCGCTCCCGCGAGCGACATGGAAAACTACGAGTTCTTGGCCGATACCAAGGGCAAGGAGACCACGCTCGTCCCCATGGGCCCGCTGCACATTACCTCCGACGAGCCTGGCCACTTCCGCCTGTTCGTTGAGGGCGAGACGATCGTCGACGCCGACTACCGTCTGTTCTACGTGCACCGCGGCATGGAGAAGGTCGCCGAGACGCGCCTGAACTATGACGCCGTGACGTTCCTCGCCGACCGCATCTGCGGCATCTGCGGCTGCGCCCACTCGGTGGCCTATGCCGAGGCCGTCGAGCGCGCCCAGGGCATTCATGTCCCGCCGCGCGCCCAGTACATCCGTGCCATCATGCTCGAGGTCGAGCGCCTGCATTCGCATCTGCTCAACATTGGCCTTGCATCGCACTACACGGGCTTCGACACCGGCTTCCAGCAGTTCTTCCGCGTCCGCGAGAAGTCCATGGACCTGGCCGAGAAGCTTTCCGGTCACCGCAAGACCTACGGCCTCAACGTGATCGGCGGCGTGCGTCGCGACATTTTGGCCGAGCAGAAGCTCTCCACGCTCGCGACCATCCACCAGCTGCGCTCCGAGGTTCAGGAACTCGTCGATATGCTGCTCTCCACGCCCAACTTTATTGAGCGTACGAGCGGTATCGGCATTCTGGACCGCAAGATCGCTCGCGACTTCTCGCCGGTCGGCCCGCTCATGCGTGGCTCTGGCTATGCCCGCGACGTGCGCTTTGACCATCCCTTCGACGGCTACGCCGATCCGGATGTCCAAAAGATGCATGCTGCCACGGCCGACACCTGCGATGCCTTCGGCCGTACCGCCGTTCGCATCCAGGAGGTCTACGATTCGATCGACATGATCGAGACCATGCTCGAGAACTGCCCGTCGGGCCCCATCCTCACCACGGATTGGGAGTACACCCCGCACAAGTACGCCATCGGCGCCACCGAGGCTCCGCGCGGCGAGGACGTGCACTGGGCCATGCTCGGCAATAACCAGAAGTGCTACCGCTGGCGCGCCAAGGCCGCCACGTACAGCAACTGGCCGGTCCTGCGCTACATGTTCCGCGGCAACACCGTGGGCGACGCGGCGCTGATCGTCGGCTCGCTCGACCCGTGCTACTCCTGCACCGACCGCGTGACGGTGACCGATGTCGCCGCCAAGCGCGACCACGTGCTTGACAAGGAGCAGTTCGAGAACGTCTGGCGCGACAAGTCGCCGCTTGCGGGCGAGGGCACCATGGCCGCTCCGCTCGATGAGGAGGCGCTCTAATATGCTGAAGCTTTGGAAGGTTAACGCCAAGGCCGGCGACGCGACGGTCAAGTACCCGTTTGCGCCGTTCCCCACCAACAAGGACATGCGCGGCAAGCCCGAGCACAATGCCGAGCTCTGCATCGCCTGTGGTGCCTGCGGCGTGGCGTGCCCGGCCGATGCCATTCGCATGGACACCGACCTTGCGGCCGATACCATCACCTGGTCGATCGACTACGGTCGCTGCATCTTTTGCGGCCGTTGCGAGGAAGCCTGCCCCATGGAGGCCATCAAGCTCACCGAGGAGTTTGAGTTGGCCGTCATGAGCAAGGACGACCTCACCAGCAAGAGCGTCTACACGCTCGAGCACTGCTCGCGCTGCGGCAAGCCGTTCGCCCCGCACAAGGAGATCGACTACGCCAAGCGCCTGCTGCAAAAGGCCGGCGGCATGGAGGCCGAGCAGGCCGCCCGTACCGTCGGTATGTGCCAGGAGTGCAAGCGCGAGCTCGACGCCCTGCGCGCCGCCTCGGCCGTAAAGACCGGCAACGCGCACGGCATGGCCGCCAACGAGACGCTTGCGTCCGGTGAGCCCCAGGGCCCCGGCATGGAGTATCTGGGCGGCCACGGCGTGAACCCGGAGTATATCGACCGCGAGCTCAACCCCGATGCGCCCGAGATTCCCGCCGGTCCGGCGCCGGTCGAGGGCATCATCATGGATTTTGAAACGAAGGAGGAGTAACCATGGCCGAACCCACGCTTTTGCCCGAGCGGCTTCAGTACCGCCCGACCAAGATCGAGCTCGACGAGAGCATCGAGAAGGCCAAGGCGACCCTTCTTAAGAAGATCAAGCGCTCGGTGTACGTCTACCGTGTCGACTGCGGCGGCTGCAACGGCTGCGAGATCGAGATCTTCGGTTCCATCACGCCCGTCTTTGACGTCGAGCGCTTTGGCATCAAGGTCGTGCCCTCGCCCCGTCACGCCGATGTGCTGCTGTACACCGGCGCCGTGACGCGTGCCATGCGCATGCCGGCCCTGCGCGCCTTTGAGGCCGCACCCGATCCCAAGATCGTGGTGTCCTATGGCGCGTGCGGCTGCACCGGCGGCATCTTCTACGACAACTACTGCGTCTGGGGCGGCACGGATAAGATTCTGCCGGTCGATGTCTACATCCCCGGCTGCCCGCCCAGCCCCGCGCAGACCGTCTACGGCTTTGCCATGGCACTTGGCCTGCTGGACCAAAAGCTCCATGCCGAGACCACGGTGGAGGCTGCCGGCGAGCAGGCCGATATCCTGCACCCCGGCGTGCCGTACAAGCTGCGCGTTGCCATCGAGCGCGAGGCTCGCGCCATGAGCGGCTACCGTTACGGCCGCGACCTGGCCAACGAGTTTATGGATACGCTCGAGGGCGCGCCCAAGGGTGATATCCGAGGTGCCATGGCGCTGCTCATCGACAAGCAGGACGATCCGCGCCGCGTTGAGGTTTACTCGGCGCTGCGGGATCTGGTGCTGGCCGGAGGTCACTAGATGGAGCTCACGGACCGCTCTGGTTACTTTGCGGGCCCCGGTATGCTCGGCGGCTCCTTTGGCGATGCCTCGCGCGCAAGCGATGAGGCCGCCGAGGGCGTCGCCGACCCCTGTCTGGGCCATGTGCCCGACCAGGTGGTCTTCTATGAGCTCACGCGTAAGTTTGTGGAGACCGAGGAAGACGTTCCCCAGGAGGCCTGCGACGTGCTGTACTACACGCTCGCCGTGGGCCACCACACCGGCGTGCTCGATTGCTTTGAGCCGCGCCTGTCGGTGCCGGTGGATGTCTTCTATTCGCTCGTCGATGCGCTGCCGGAGGGGGAGGCCAAGACCAAGTTCGAGGCCATCCGCTCCTTTGGCGAGTGCCAGCTCGACAAGGCGGCGGTGCCGTCGCTGCTCGAGGCCTGTGACACGCTGCTCGACGAGCGCGGTTTTCGCGGCTCGGCCAAGGCCGGTATCTCGGTGTTCGACGACGACTTTGGCCTGCATGCCCAGCAGGTCGCGTTTCTGATGAAGTTCCGCGATCTGGTTGAGCGCGTGCGCGATGTGTCGGGCGTGTACCTGACGGGAAGGTTGCAGTAATGGGTCGCGTTGTGGATGGACGTGTGAACGGCGCCCCGTTTGCGGGTATCGTGCTCACGGCGGGAAGCGTGCTGCGTGCCGACGATGCCGCCGGCCCCGTTCTCTCTAAAAAGATGGAGGACGCGCCCATTGCCGGTTGGTACACCATCGACGGTGGCCAAACGCCCGAGGACGACATCATCGAGGTCAAGCGCGAGCGTCCGCCTCGCCTGGTCTTGGTCGATGCCGCCGACATGGCGCTGCCCGTCGGGTCTATCCGCCTGCTCGATAAGCGCGATGTGGCCCGCAAGTCGATGTTCACCACGCATTCGCTCCCTTTGTCGATTCTGATCGAGGAAATCGAGCAATCGTGCGAAGATATCGTCTTCATAGGGATTCAGCCGGGCGATACGGAGTTTTACAACCCCATGTCCCCGGAAGTCTTTGACGCCGTCGACGCCGTGTACGACGCCGTGGCCGCCAACGACTTTTCCCACTTTGTCCGCTTGGGACAAGAGCAATAGGAGCGCTTGTCCCTGCTGATTAGGAAAGAAGTGATTGACATGGCAGATTCCAAGGTGGAGTACCCCTCTCCCGATTGCCTGGCGCCCGCCGCGATCGAGGCCAAGACCGAGACCGCCGGCGTGACCAAGGCTAACCTGCCGGTCGCTAAGGCCTTTCTGTTGGCAATGTTCGCCGGCGCGTTTATCGCCTTCGGCGGCCTGTTCTTTACCGTGTTCTTGAGCGACAGCACGCTGGGCTGGGGCGCTCAGCGCGTCGTGGGCGGTCTGTGCTTTTGCCTGGGCCTGGTGCTCGTGCTGGTGTGCGGCGCCGAGCTGTTTACCGGCAATTCGCTTATGGTCTGCGCACTCAAGAGCAAAAAGATCACCCTGGTTCAGATGCTTAAGGCCTGGGTCGTCGTGTGGGTCGGCAATTTTGTCGGTGCCCTGTTCATCGTCTTTTTGGTGTACATGGCCGGCATCTATAAGCTCAACGGCGAGGCGGTCGCCAACTCCATGGTGAGCGTCGCCGCCGGCAAGGTGACGATCGACTGGGTGACGATCTTCTTCCGCGGCATCCTGTGCAACATCTTTGTGTGCCTGGCCGTGTGGATCGGTACCGCCGGTAAGACCGTGGTCGATAAGGTTGTGGGCATTCTGCTGCCCATCGCCGCCTTTGTGGCCTGCGGTTTTGAGCACTGCGTTGCCAACATGTACTTTTTGCCCATGGGCGCCGTGATGCATGCATGCGGCTATGGTGCCAAGGTCGCCGGCGCCGATGCGCTCAACGCCGCGGGCATTGCGTTTAACCTGTCCGCCGCCACGCTGGGCAACATTGTGGGTGGCGCTGTTCTGATCGCGCTCGGCTACTGGTTTATCTACGCCAAGAAGTCCGAGGCGTAAGGTACCGTCTGTTTGACGTTGTGCCTCCCGCGGGGCGTTGCCGCGCGGGAGGCTTTTTGGGTCTGGGGCTCGTTGCCGGGCTTTTGGCCTGTTGTGTTTGGCTGATGAAAGGGGTAATCGAGATGGCATCTGCTGTGAAGCGTGACGGTCGCGCCGTGGTGACCACATGCGGGGGATGCTATGCCGATTGCGCCTTTGCGGCATGCGTTGAGGATGGGCGTGTGATGGCTGAGTTGCCGATTGTGGGGCATCCGTGCGCGGCGCGTGCCCTATGCGCCCGCGGACGGCATCGTCTGGCAATGCCGTTTGACGAGCGCGATCGCATCGTGCACCCCATGCGACGCCGCCAGGATGGCTCGGGGTTCGATGTGATTTCGTGGGACGAGGCGTTTGCCCAGATTGCCGAGCGTCTTTTGGGGATTGTTGACGAGCGCGGGCCTCGTGCGCTGGGTATGACGCTCGGCGTGCCCTCGTTCGACCGCTACTGGGCGTATCGTTTTATGCATGCGCTTGGTTCGCCCAACGTGTACGGTGCCGACGGTGCCTGCGAGGTAAGCAGACTTACCGGCTGGGAGCACAGTCTGGGCTACAGCCCCGCCTCCGACCTGGCGCATACCGATTGCATCATGTATCTGGGGCGCTCCATTGTCGATTCGTCGACGATGGGGGCCGTTGATGCGCTCAACGATGCCCGTCGACGTGGGGCTAAGATTATCGTGGTTGACCCCCGGCGCAGTGGCTCGGCTGCGCTTGCCGACCGCTGGCTGCGCGTACGCCCGGGCTGCGACTTGGCGCTGCTGTTGGGTATTGCCCATGTCTTGATTGCCGAGGACCTGTATGACCACGAGTTCGTGACCCGCTATACCACGGGTTTTGACGAGCTGGCACAGGCGGCCGCTGCTTGGACGCCCGAGTGGGCCGAGTCGATGTGCGACGTGCCGGCCGCAGAGATCGCCGCCACGGCGCGCGATCTAGCTGCCGCGGCGCCTGCTGCGGTGGTGGACGCCGGCTTTCATGGCGGCATTGGCATCGCGTATGCCAACAGCACCCAGACCGCGCGCGCGATTTGTCTGGTCGATGTGCTGCTGGGCTGCATCGGACACGCAGGCGGCGCGCTCAATCCACCTACACCGCT
The DNA here is from genome assembly GCA_900542555.1 of uncultured Collinsella sp. GTDB lineage: Bacteria > Actinomycetota > Coriobacteriia > Coriobacteriales > Coriobacteriaceae > Collinsella. The sequence goes on along the minus strand of UQNU01000046.1, from coordinate 11,672 downwards.
TGTGCTGGGCGACCTTGATCCCGCACGTTTTGCGACGCCGCCGGTGCCGCGCATATCCAAGCTGGGGTCCGAGCGCTATCCACTGGTCGATCCGGTGCGCGGCCTGTGCACGACCATCGGTCAGTCGATTCTGGCCGGGGACCTGCGCGGGCTGATCGTTTACGCCAGCAATCCCGGTGCGGGCTATGGCAACGCCGGGGCGTGGCTATCGATTCTGGAACAGCTCGACTTGCTTGTGACGATTGATATTCGTTGGTCCGAGACGGCGCGTGCTTCTGACTTCGTGCTGCCCGACGTGACGTATCTGGAGGCCGCCCGCGGCGTGGGAACGGTGGCGGGCGTCAACGATGCGCGCGTGTTCTACCGCAACGCCGTGCTGCCCGTGCAGCATGACGGCACACGTCCCGGTCGGGAGATTTTTGCCGGTCTGGCGCAGGCGTGTGACGTGGGCGAGTATTTCCAGTTTACGTCTGACGATCTGGCGGCTGCCCAGGTGGCGCCTTTTGGGATCGATCTGGACGAGCTCAAGGAGCGCGGCTGGGCCGATACGGGCGTGGCGCTGCCGTCGCGCACGGGTGAGCCGGTGATTCCGCTTGCCGGCGGCAAAATTGCGCTGGCAAGCGACGTATGGGAACGAGTCGGCATGGGTCGTGTGCCCAACTGGATTGCGCCCATGGTGGAGCCCGGCCCAGGGATGTTTCGCCTCATTAGTGGCAACCGTCCCTTTGAGTCGCACACCTCGCGCAGGCTTGCGGCTCAAGGTGCCGCCGAGGCTGGATCGGACCTGGATGCCGTGCAGATGAATGCCGATGCTGCTGCGCACATGGGCATCGCCGACGGCGAGATCGTCGAGCTCGTGAGCGATATGGGCCGCGATCGCGTGCGCGTGGAGACGACGCCGTATCTGCATCCGGCGTGTATCTTTACGTCGGCCGCCCCCGGCGGACGTTCGTTTGGCGCCGATGCCGGCGGCGCTCAAGCCTTGGGCGTCGCCCCGCTCGACCATACACCGCTGCGCTGGGACCCGTTGACGGGCGCCGCGCTCACTCAGGAAAACGCCGTTCGCGTGGAAAAGATCGCGGCGCGCGAGGATAATAACGAGTAATTGACTCAGCTGATGTATTCGACTGATTCACGTTTCTTTTGAAAGGCCGCACATGAGCGATAGCCAGAACATGTCCGATGAGGTACGCGCCCGCCTTCGCGCTATTCCTTCCGTCAACGAGCTGCTTGCCGAGTGGCCGGTGGTGAAGGCGGCGGGGGAGACCTGCGACGCGGTGGTCCATGCTGCCGTGACGGCCGAGCTCGACGAGGAGCGCGCTGCGATTCGTGCCGGTGCCGCCCCGCGTTCCAAGCGCGACCTGGCCTCGGCCATCGAGTGGCGTGCGCATCGCTCTGCGCTGCCGAGCCTGCGCCCAGCAGTTAATGCCACGGGTGTGGTCATCCATACCAACTTGGGCCGCGCCCCGCTCGCGGAGTCGGTCGCCAAGGCCGTGGCCGAGGTCGCGCGCGGGTACAGCACGCTCGAGTACAGTGTGGACACTTGTTCGCGCGGGTCGCGCAAGGAGCACGCCGCGCAGCTGATCCGCTCGCTCACCGGTGCCGAGGACGCGCTCGTGGTCAACAACAACGCCGCCGCGGTACTGCTGGTGCTGGCGACCCATGCCGCAGGCAAGGAGGTTATCGTCAGCCGCGGCGAGCTTGTCGAGATCGGCGGCAGCTTCCGCATCCCCGATGTCATGGCGGCTTCGGGCGCCAAACTCGTCGAGGTCGGCGCCACCAACCGCACGCATTTGGACGACTATGAGCGCGCCATCACGCCCGATACGGCGATGATCCTCAAGGTCCATCCTTCCAACTATCGCATCGAGGGCTTTCACGAGGAGGTGGGCTCTCGGGAGCTTGCCGCTCTGGCCCACAAGCATGGCCTGCTGTTCTACGAGGACCAGGGGTCGGGCGCGCTGTTGCCCGACGACATCTTGGTGCGCGGCGGCGAAGAAACCACGCCGGCTTCGGTTTTGGCAGGGCTCGATCTGGTGTCGTGCTCGGGCGATAAACTGCTCGGTGCCGCACAAGCGGGCATTATCATGGGCCGTCGCAATCTGGTCCAGGCCTGTGGGTCACATCCGCTTATGCGCGCCCTGCGCCCGGGCAAGCTCGCGCTGACGGCGCTCGAGGCCACGCTGCGTATCTACATGGACGGCGCCGATGTTGCCCATCGCGATATTCCGGTGCTCAGCATGCTTACGCTGCCGCAGGCCCATTTGGAGCGACGTGCCCGCAAGCTGCGCGATCGTATGGTCGCCGGGCTCGATAAGGCTGGCTACCCGTGTGCCGTTCAGGTGGAGATCGTCGAGGAATCGTCGACCCCTGGTGGCGGCTCGCTGCCTACCGTGGAGCTGCCCACCATGTGCGTTGCCGTGCGCCTCGTCGATGAGCGTCTTTCCGTTGACGCACTCAAGCGCTCGCTCGTCCAAGATTTCGACACGCCGGTCGTCACGCGCGCCTCGCACGATCGCGTCCTGTTTGACGTGCGCACACTCGTGGGTGACCGCGATATCGAGACGGCGGCATCGACGCTCGTCGCGTGCGTTAAGAAGGCGTTTGCTCGATGAGTGAGGTTCAGGCGCTGGTGGAGTGTCCCGTTATCGTTGGCACGGCGGGCCACGTTGACCACGGCAAGTCGGCATTGATCGAGGCGCTGACCGGCAAGAATCCCGACCGTCTGGAGGTTGAGCGCCGTCGCGGTATGACCGTGGAGCTGGGCTTTGGCGAGCTGGCACTGCCGAGTGGCAAGATCGTCGGCCTGGTCGACGTGCCGGGCCACGCGCATTACCTGCGCGCCATGGTGCAGGGTGCGACAGGCATCGACGTTGCCGTGCTGGTGGTCTCTGCCGTTGAGGGTGTAATGCCGCAGACGCGCGAGCACGTGCACGTGCTGGAGCTGCTGGGCGTCACGCATATGGTGGTGGCGCTGACGATGTGTGACCTGGCCGATGCCGAGATGACCGAGCTTGCCGAGCTCGATGTCGATGACTTTTTGTCGGGTACCGTGTTTGCGGGCGCGCCGATCGTGCCCGTGTCATCCAAGACGGGCGCGGGGATCGATGACCTGCTGGCTGCGCTCGACGAGCAGGTTGCCGCTTGCTGGGATGCCTGCGGTGCCCGCGCCGAGCTCACTGATGCCGCGCCGCGCTTGCCGATTGACCGCTGCTTTACGATTAAGGGCGCCGGCACCGTCGTGACGGGAACGCTGCACGATGCCCCCGTAGCGGTGGGCGACGAGCTCGTCTCGAGTCCCGCGGGCGTGCGCTGCCGCGTGCGCGCGATTCAGGTGCATGGCGATACTCCTCGGGCGTTGCCCGGACAGCGCGTGGCGCTCAACATCGTGGGCGATGGTGCGGCCGACCTTCCGCGCGGCGAGGTCCTCTGCGGGTCTGGTGCCGAGGGTTCGACGCTCAGGCTCATCGCGCGCTTCACGTATCTGGGGCGCGAGGGCGCCAAGCCCGCGCCCTTCGAGTCCGGCGCGCGCGTGCACGTGATGGCGGGCACGGCGGAGGTCCTCGGCCGTATCATGCTCATGGAAGGTGAGGGACCCATCGAGGCTGGCGAGACCCGCATCGTGCAGGTTCGTCTGGAGGAGCGCCTTCCCGTGCGATCGGGCGACGGCCTCATCGTGCTTGCGTTCTCGCCGGTGGCGCTTATCGGCGGCGGTCGCGTTCTTTTTTCGCGGTGCCGTCGCTCGCGCGACCTCTCCGCGGGTGAGTGCGCGCTGCTCGGGGCTCTGGATGCTGGCGACCGCGCCGCCGCCGTTGCCGCATGGCTGGGGCTGCAGTGCCTGCCCGTGCCTGCCGCGGCCGTAACCCGTGCTCTCGATCTTTCGGGCGCCGAGGCGGCAGCGCTCCTGCACGGGGCGGTTTCCTCGGGTGATGCCGTGGCGCTTCATGCCGAGCGCTCGACCGAGGAGCTCTATGCCGCCCCCGCTGTGCTCGATGTCGCCCTCGCCGCGCTCTCCGACACGCTGGCAGCCATGCATAGGGTCGCGCCCAAGCAGACGGGTTTCACGCCGGGCGAGGTCGCGCATGCTGCCTGGCCGACAGCGGGCGAAGACGTCGCGTCCGCGCTCGTCCTCGAGGGCTGTTCGCGCGGCATCTGCGCCCAGGAGGGGTCCGAGCTCTTCGACCCGCACTCGGCCGCCGCTGCCGCACGCGTGGTGCATGAGGCATGCGAGCGCATTTTGGCGCTGCTTGATAAGACGGGCCTCGATGCACCGACATTGCCCGAGGTGGGCGAGCAGTTGCAGCTCGATCGCGACACCATGACGCGTGCCCTGCGCGAGCTTTCGCTCAATCGCTCGATCGTTAAGGTCGAGCGCGACGTTGCCCTGTCCGCTGCCGCCGAGGCCCATGCGCGCGAGCTTGTTGCCGCCGCCATTGAGGCAGCCGGCGGTGCTGCCACCACGAGCGTACTGCGCGAGGCCCTGGGTGTGTCGCGCAAACGTGCCATCAGCATCTTGGAGCACCTGGATGCCGTGCGCTTTACGGTGCTCGACAAGGACGCCGGCGGCCTGCGCTCCCTGCGCTAGATTGGCTGCTCGGTTTGGTAAAATACCGCTGCACTTGGGAACGGATGGGCTCCGGTGGGCTCCGCGGTCCTCAAAACCGTTGCGAGGCGTGCAAAACGTCTTGGATGTGTTCGATTCACATACGTTCCCGCCATACGCTACCAGCGCTTTTGTGCTCGCGGTCTTGCTGCGTGCCGCAAGGGCGCTGTTTTGTTTTTGCACGAGCTTTTCGTAGCGCCGCTATTTCGGCGGCGGTATTTAGCTTCGTGCACCGGGTTTCGAGCATGCCGATGGGGGTGTTTTGCCGTATGACTACCGTAAGACGAGCCGATCTTTCTTGCGTCGTCCAAGCGGGCGGGCTGTCGTCGCGCATGGGTTGCGATAAGGCGCGGATGTTGTTTTGCGGCGAGCCGCTCATCGAACGCGTACTGGGTCGGCTGGCGCAAGTTGCCGGCGAATTGGTCGTGACGACCTCGCGTCCCAGCGAGCTTGCCTATCTTGAGGAGCGCGCGTTTGGCGGTCTTGTACCACGCGTGGTAGCGGACCTTGAAGGGTCGGCAGGCGCCATGCGCGGCATCGCGAGCTCGCTGGCTGCGGCTCGGCTGCCTCTCGTGGCAATCGTCGCCTGCGATATGCCGTTTGTCTCGCCGGAACTCATCGGCGCGCTTGCCGATCGTGTTGAGGCCGAGGCGCTCGATGTGTGCGTGCCGCGCGAGGAGCGGGGGATTGAGCCGCTTTGCGCCGTCTGGCGCCGTGACGCGTGTGCGCCGGTTGCCCAAGAGCTGCTCTCCTGCGACCGACAGCGCATTCGCTGTCTGATCAATCGCGTTCAGGCCGGTTATATGGATGAGCCGCAGATCGTTAAGGCCGCGGGCTCGACGCTCTGCTTCGAGAACGTCAATACGCCCGAGGAGTTTGCGGCGGCCGAGTTACTCGCCTAGACGATTGGAGTTGCCATGTCTCACGATATTTGTCCCGACACGGGAGAACCTTGCACTTGCGACGGGTCCGAACCCTGTACCTGCGGTTGCGGTGGCTGTGGACATACTGCGGAAGAGGAAGCGGCCGCCGCGGCGTATCGCGATGCACACCGCGAAGGCCCGTCCGGTGATGCTCTCGACCATGAACGCAAGATCATCGTTTCGTTCGATAGCACCTTCGATGTGATGGAATGCGAGCAGCTGTGCCTTGCCGCCGGTGTGCCCGGGCGCATCATGCCGCTGCCCGGCTCCATCACCGCCGGCTGCGGGCTGTGCTGGGCCATGCCGTTCTCGGGCGATGCACTCGCCGCCTTCCGCGCTGCCACCGAAGGCCGCATAACCCCCGCCGACTACCATCAGCTCGTCCTCTAACCACCAACGTCACCACAAAGGTGCCTGTCCCCAATGTGGTGGTTTGGAACATGTGGGCGAAACAGGTTTGAAACACGGGTTTTGCATGTCAGGCACTCAAAAACGCTTCTACCTGCATCGTAATCAAAACGAAACATCTGCCCGTCTGCTTATGCGAAACTTTCCCGCAACAGTGCGATATTATCCATACTCGATAAAGTTCGCGGCGCATAGGGTTCCGCGATCAACATTTTTCGTTTCCCATCATTGGAGGAAGCATGAGCTACACGCAGAAAGTTCTCGAAGAGCTCAAGGCCCGCTATCCCGAGCAGCCTGAGTTCATCCAGGCCGCGACCGAGATCCTCGGCACCATCCAGCCGGCGCTCGACGCCCACCCCGAGTACGAGGAGGCCGCCCTGCTGGAGCGCCTCGTCGAGCCCGAGCGCATCGTCATGTTCCGTGTTCCCTGGGTCGACGACCAGGGCAAGGTTCAGGTCAACCGCGGCTATCGCGTCGAGTTCAACTCTGCCATTGGACCCTACAAGGGCGGCCTGCGCTTTAACCCGACGGTCACCCTGGGTATGCTCAAGTTCCTGGGCCTGGAGCAGATCCTCAAGAACAGCCTGACCACCCTTCCCATGGGCGGCGGCAAGGGCGGCTCCGACTTTGACCCCAAGGGCAAGTCCAACAACGAGATCATGCACTTCTGCCAGTCCTTCATGACCGAGCTCTATCGCCACATCGGCCCCAACACCGACGTTCCCGCCGGCGACCTGGGCGTTGGCGGCCGCGAGGTTGCCTACCTGTTCGGTCAGTACAAGCGCCTGACCAACGAGTGGACCGGCGTCCTCACCGGCAAGGGCCTCTCCTTTGGCGGCTCGCTCGCCCGTACCGAGGCCACCGGTTACGGTCTGGCCTACTTTGTGGACGAGTACCTCAAGAGCCGCGGCGACTCCTTCGAGGGCAAGAACGTCGTCGTTCACGGCTCCGGCAACGTCGCTATCTACGCGGTCCAGAAGGTCACTCAGCTCGGCGGCAAGGTGCTCGCCTGCTCCGATACCCACGGCTGGGTCGAGGATCCCGACGGCATCGACTACACCGTGCTCGAGCACATCTACAACAAGAAGCGCTCTGGCCACGACAGGGGCGTTACGCTCGCTATGTACGTTGACGAGAAGCCTAACGCCGTGTGGCACGAGGGCGACGGCCGCGGCGTGTGGCAGCTTCCCTGCGATATCGCGCTGCCCTGCGCTCGCGAGAACACGCTGCTGCTCGAGGACGCCCAGGCGCTCGTCGCCAACGGCTGCAAGGTGGTCGGCGAGGGCGCGAACATGCCCACGACCATCGAGGCCACGACTTACTTCCAGGAGAACGGCGTTGCCTTTATGCCCGGTAAGGCTGCCAACGCCGGCGGCGTGCTCGTGTCCGGCCTGGAGATGAGCCAGAACGCCGAGCACCTGTCCTGGACCTTCGAGGAGGTCGACGGCAAGCTCGAGCAGCTCATGCGCGGCATGTTCCACAACGTGGACGACACCGCCAAGGAGTACGGCCAGGAGGGCAACTTCGTCATGGGCGCCAACATCGCCGGCTTCCTGAAGGTCGCCGACGCCATGCTCGCCCAGGGCGTCTGCTAAATCTTCGCTCGATATAGCATCGCAGAAGGCTCCCAGCCATCTTGGCTGGGAGCCTTTTTTGATCCGCATGCGACGGAGGAAAACGGTTCATTTCCCTCGGCCCTCTGCCGGCCGCCCCTTAAGTTGCGGTGAAATACGGACTGTTGGGCGCCCTAAGCCCGACAAACAGTCCGTATTTCACCGCAAGTTATGGATGGGAGGGAGGTTTTTGTGCTGTGGGAGGTTGCGGCCCCTCGTTTGGTACACTTAAAAGTACTGGACAAGTGAAGAGATGGGGGAGAACGTGCTCAAGTTCGGTACCTACGTCCGTGTTGGAAGCGCGGCCGAAGCCTATGAGCTCTTACAGAAGAACCGCAACAACAAGATTGTGGGCGGCGGCATCTGGATGCGCCTGGGTTCGCGTCGCGTGGCGACGGCGATTGACCTTTCGGCCTGCGGATTCGATCAGATCGAGGAGACCGAGACCGAGTTTCGCATCGGTGCCATGTGTACCCTGCGCCAGCTCGAGCGCCATACCGGGCTCAACGCGCTTGTCAACAATGTCTTTGAGTTTGCTGTCCACGACATTGTGGGCGTGCAGCTGCGCAACACCGCCACGGTGGGCGGCAGCATCTACGGTCGCTTTGGCTTCTCGGACGTTCTCTCCGCCTTTCTCGCGCTCGATTCCTATGTTGAGCTGACGGGCGCCGGCCGCGTGCCGCTCGCCGAGTTCGTGGACATGGGTTATGTGCGCGACGTGATCGAGCACGTGGTGGTCGTTAAGCACGATTACCGCGCAAGCTATGAGGCCGTGCGCAAGGCCGCGACCGACTTCCCCTCCTTAAACGTCACCGCCGCTTGGTGGGACAACACCTGGCACGTCACCGTGGGCGCCCGCCCGCTGCGCGCGACCCTGCTGCAGGGCGAGGCGTGCGGCCTTACCAACGAGCATCCTTCCGAGGACGAGCTTCGCGCCCTGGCCGCATCCGTGCGCTCGCTGAGCTACGGCACCAACCTGTGGGGTTCGGCCGAGTACCGCCGTCGCATCTCGGCGCCGCTGGCGATTCAGGCCGTGCGCCGCGCCGCCGGCATCGAGCTTTCGGCCGCGCTTGCCCGCGAGCTCGAGGGCGTGCAGATTCCTAAGTTCGCCACGGACGAGTATTCCTGCCGCCGCGTGCCCGGCGTCGATTCTAGCGAGGTGCGCTAATGGCTGCCAAATTCATCGATCTTTCCTTTACGCTCAACGGCCGCAAGGTCAAGGTTCAGATTGCCCCCGACACCATGCTCTTTGCGCTGCTGCGCGAGCAGGGCTGCGCGTCGGTGCGCTGTGCCTGCGAGACCACCAACTGCGGTCTGTGCACGGTGTGGCTCGACGGCGACCCGGTGCTAAGCTGCTCGGTTCCCGCCGCCCGTGTTGAGGGCCGCTCCATCACCACGCTCGAGGGCCTCAAGGCCGAGTCCGAGGCACTGGCCCGTGCGATGGCTGCCGAAGGCGCCGAGCAGTGCGGTTTTTGCGCCCCCGGCCTCATCATGAACGTGCTGGCGCTTGCCCGCGCCGCCAAGGAGGACCCGAGCCTCGTCGCCACGCGTGAGGAGCTGTCGCGCCAGCTCGCCGGCAACCTTTGCCGCTGCAGCGGCTACGAGAGCCAGCTGCGCGCCATCGTGCGCTTCCTTAACGAGTCCGGCGTGCAGGTGGGCTTTGAGATGCCAGAGCTGCCGGTCAATAACACCAGCTCCGACGGTGTCTCCTACAAGCAGATCACTCACAAGCAGCCCAAGAAGGACTCGAAGGCGCTGCTCGAAGGCCGTCCCGTCTACACGGGCGACCTGGTGCCCGCCGGCGCGCTCATCGTCAAGCTCAAACGCAGCCCGTATGCCCGCGCCAAGATCCGCTCCATCGATACGTCGCGTGCGCTGAAGGTGCCCGGCGTCGTGGGCGTCTACACCTACGAGGACGTGCCCAAGCGCCGCTTTACCATCGCCGGCCAGAGCTATCCGCAGCCGAGTCCCTACGACCGTCTGATCCTCGAGAACCTCGTGCGCTACCAAAACGAGGAAGTGGCGATCGTCGCCGCCGAGACCGAGGAGGCCGCCGACAAGGCGCTCAAGCTCATCAAGGTCGACTACGAGGTGCTCGAGCCGCTGCTCGACTTTACCAAGGCACTCGATAACGACATCGTGGTCCACCCCGAGGGCGACGTGACCTTTATGTTCCCGCAGGGTGGTGATGTCCCGCGCAACCTGGTGTGCAGCGGCACGAGCGACTTTGGCGACTTGGACGAGGCCTTCGCCCAGAGCGACATCGTCTTTACCCGCACCTATACCAGCCAGGCCACGCAGACCGCGCCCATGGAAACCTTCCGCGCCTTCGCGACGACCGACGCGTTTGGACGTATCTCGGTGACCACCTCCACGCAGGTGCCCTTCCACGTGCGCCGCATGGTCGCGCAGTCGCTCGATATCCCGCAGTCGCAGGTGCAGGTCATTAAGCCGCGCATCGGCGGCGGCTTTGGCTCCAAGCAGACGGGCTGCTGCGAGATCTTTGTTGCGTTTGTGACCCAGCAGACCGGTCGTCCGAGTTACTGCTGCTACACCCGTGAGGAGACCATCACTGCGGGCAACTCGCGCCACCAGATGCAGATGACCGTTAAGCTGGGCGCCATGAACGACGGTACCATCACGGCCATCGATCTGCACACGCTGTCCAACGCCGGTGCGTATGGCGAGCACGCCACCACGACGATCGGCCTTTCGGGCCACAAGAGCCTGCCCATCTATAACCACGTGAAGGCGAGCCGCTTTAGCTGGGACGCCGTCTACACCAATACCAACCGTGGCGGCGCGTATCGTGGCTACGGTGCCACCCAGGGCCAGTTTGCCGTGGAGAGCGCGGTCAACGAGCTCGCTGACATGCTGCACATGGACCCCGCCGACCTGCGCCTTAAGAACATCGTGCGCGAGGGCGAGATCATGCCGCAGTACTACAACGAGAAGCTCAACGCCTGCGCGCTCGACCGCTGCCTGCTGCGCGCGATGGACATGATCGGCTGGTGCGACAAGCCGCTGGCCGTGGACCTGGGCGACCGCGTGCGAGCCCTGGGCTGCGCGCTCACCATGCAGGGCTCGGGCATCTCCAACGTGGACATCGCCGGCATCGACATGCGCCTGGAAGAGGACGGCTTCATTACCATCGGCACCGGTGCCACCGATAACGGCATGGGCGTCGACACAATCCTGGCGCAGATTGCCGCCGAGGAGCTGGGCGTGGAGAGCTCGCTGATCGTGGTGCGCGGCGTGGACACCGACGTGTCGCCGTTCGATGCCGGCTCGTACGCGAGCTCGGGCACGTACGTGACGGGCCTTGCGGCCAAAAACGCCGCGACCGAGCTCCGTGAGAAGATTTGCGCCAAAGCCGCCCAGATGTGGGACGTGGACGCCGCCGAGGTGGTCTTCGATGGCCAGTACGTGCGTCTGTCCGACGAGCGTGCCGCGCGCGAGCAGAACCGCTACCTCACGCTGCGCGACTTTGCCAACCTGTGCGTCAAGAATATCGCGGGCGGCGACGCGCTCACCTCGCATGCCTCTGCCTGCCTGCCCGTTTCGCCCCCGCCGTTTATGGCCGGCATTGCCGAGGTCGAGGTCGACAAGGCCACCGGCAAGGTGACCGTGGTGGACTATGCGGCGGCTGTGGACTGCGGCACCGTGATCAACGAGGCGCTCGCACGCGTCCAGGCCGAGGGCGGCATTGCCCAGGGTATCGGCCACGCGCTCTACGAGATCGTCGAGCACGATGACCGCGGCCGCCTGCGTACCGGCAACTTTATGAGCTACAAGCTGCCCACACGTCTGGATATCGGCAGCATTCGCGTGGCCTTTGAGCCGAGCTACGAGCCGACGGGTCCGTTTGGCGCCAAGTCGATCGGCGAGGTCGTCATCAACACGCCACTCGCCGCCGTGGCCTCGGCCGTGGCACACGCCACCGGACATCAGGTTCGCTCGCTGCCCATCACGCCCGAGAAGGCCCTGCTGGGGGAGTAGACGAGGAGTCGCTGTATCCGCTCTTTGCCTGGCCCGGGGAAACTGCAGCCCACTTTTCGACCGAATTGTGGGCTGCAGAGGGTAGCCGATGGGGGGTAGCTAATTTGGGACGGGGCTTTTTTAGCT
>UQNU01000045.1 GCA_900542555.1 uncultured Collinsella sp. | reverse complement strand
ATGTGTATAAGAGACAGGCTCTTTAACCGCGAGGTCCTGAGCCCCGACGAGGCCCCGCGCGGCACCGTCGGCATCCCGCGCGCGCTCAACATGTACGAGAACTACCCCTTCTGGCACGCGTTCTTTACGCGCCTGGGCTTTAGCGTGCAGCTGTCCGACCAGTCGAGCAAGAAGACCTACCAGGCGGGCATCGAGTCCATGCCGTCCGAGAGCGTATGCTATCCGGCCAAGATGAGCCATGGCCACGTGATGAACCTCATCGACCGTGACGTCGACTTTATCTGGATGCCGTGCGTGCGTTGGGAGCGCAAGGAGGATCCGACGGCTGGCAACTGCTATAACTGCCCCATCGTCATGAGCTACCCCACGGCGCTGGCGCTCAATATTGACGAGATCCGCGAGCAGAACATCGAGTTCCTGTATCCGTTTGTGCCGTATCACGACAAGACCGAGCTCAAGCGCCGCCTGTACCAGGTGCTTGCCGTCGACCGTGTGGCCGATGCTGAGGCCGGTCGCGGTCGCGTGCGCGGTCCTAAAATCACGCGCTCCGAGGTTGATGCCGCCGTCAACGCTGCTTTTGAGGCCGACGCGCGCTTCCACGAGGATATCCAGACCATGGGCGAGGAGGCTCTCAAGTGGGTCGAGGACCACGGCGGTCACGGCATCGTGCTCGCCGGTCGTCCCTACCATAACGACCCCGAGATCAACCATGCCCTGCCCGAGCTTATCTCGAGCTTTGGCTTTGCGGTCTTTACCGAGGATTCGCTCGCGCATCTGGTGAAGCCCGAGCGTCCGATTCGCGTCGTCGATCAGTGGATGTATCACAGCCGCCTGTACGCCGTCGCCCGTTTTGTGACGATGCGCAACGACCTGGACCTGATCCAGCTCAATTCCTTCGGCTGCGGCCTGGACGCTCTGACCACTGATCAGGTGCAGGAGATCCTGGAGGCCAGCGGCAAGATTTACACCGTGCTCAAGATTGACGAGGTGTCCAACTTGGGCGCCGCGCGTATCCGTATTCGCTCGCTCATGGCGGCGCTCAAGGACCAGGAGGCCGAGCGCTTGGCCGAGGCTACGGCCGCGGGCGAGACTTACGAGCAGGGCGATGCCGCGCCGGTGGCGCCCTCCACGGATGCCCCCGCGTTCGCGAGCCGTAAGTACACGTTCGAGGCGCAGCGCGAGAGTGCTTCGACCGCGTGGCCCAAGGTGCCCTTTACCGAGCAGATGCGCGAGGAGGGCTACACCATCCTGTGCCCGCAGATGGCGCCGATCCACTTTGACCTGGTCAAAGAGGTGTTCCGTGGTGCTGGCTACAACTTGGAGCTGCTGCCCTCGACCGATCACGATGCCGTCGAGGCCGGCCTGCGCTATGTGAACAATGATATTTGCTATCCGTCGATCCTGGTAACGGGCCAGATTATGGAGGCCATCGAGAGCGGTCGATACGACCTGTCCAAGACAGCCGTGGTTATCAGCCAGACCGGCGGCGGCTGCCGTGCCACCAACTACATCGCACTCATCCGCAAGGCCCTGCGCGAGAGCGGCCACCCCGAGATCCCGGTGATCTCGCTTTCGGCCGTGGCGCTGGGCGAGGACAACCCTGGCTTTAAGATTACGCCGGCGCTGCTTAAGCAGGCAGTCTACGCGGTGCTCTTTGGCGACGTGATGATGCAGATGCTCTATCGCTGCCGCCCGTACGAGGCTACGCCCGGTGCCGCCAACGCGCTCTACGAGGAGTACATGGCGCGCGCTCGCAAGCTGGCGCCCAAGTTTAACCGCCACAACTACACCAAGCTGTGCCGCGAGGCCATCCGCGCGTTCGACACTATGCCGCTTGTGGGCGAGGGCACCAAGCCACGCGTGGGCGTGGTCGGCGAGATTCTGGTCAAGTTCCATCCCACAGCCAACAACCACGTGGTCGATGTCATTGAGCGCGAGGGCTGCGAGGCGGTGGTGCCGGGCCTGCTCGACTTCTTCCTGTACTCCATGAGCAACGCCGAGCTGCAGAAGGACGAGCTGGGAAGCTCTGCCACTACGCGAGCGGGCATGCAAGCGCTTATTAAGCTCGTGGATTGGATGCGTACGCCGGTGGAGGAGATGCTCGAAAAGTCCCGCCGCTTTGAGGCGCCCGAGCGCATCGGTACCATGGCCGACAAGGCCCGCACGGTGCTTTCGGTGTGCAACAACATGGGCGAAGGGTGGCTCCTCACGGCCGAGATGCTCGACCTGATCGACCATGGCGCACCCAACATCATCTGCACGCAGCCCTTCGCGTGCCTGCCCAACCACGTGGTGGGCAAGGCTGTGATTAAGGAACTGCGCCGTCAGCACCCCGAGAGCAATATCGTCGCGGTGGACTACGACCCCGGCGCGTCCGAGGTCAACCAGCTCAACCGTATTAAGCTCATGATCAGCGTGGCCAAGGAAAACATGCGCGCCGGTAAGGGCTTTAAGCTCGAGAAGGTGGCGCCGCTCGCGATGGATGAGGTCACTGGCCAGATGCGTGCCCATGACGGCTGCGTGAGCTGCGGCTCGGTCGACGAGAGTGCCGTGGCGTCGGTCGCTGAGCGCCTGGGACGCGGTGTGAAGTAGCTAAATTATTCCGACGCTAACAGCGGCTTGCCGAAATAATGTGTGAGGCGCGGTGGCGGCCATCTGGCTGTCGCCGCGCCATCTTTCTCTGGCTTGGTCTGGGGCGGTGCTGACAATGAATGGTACGGTCAGTGCTCGGCTCAACCCGCTGAGAAGGTGGGGCTGAGCCATTTATTTCGGAAGTGGGGCACAGGCTTGCGGGTGGTGAGTGGGTCACTGATTTGGCAAGAGTCTGTCAGGCCCTCGTTGTTTTCTCTCGGAATACTTCAAAATACATGGGCTGACCCACGCTTCTGTTCTGGCGGAATACATTGCTGTTTTGCATGGAATTAGCATGCCCGTCATATTCAGCTGGAAAGGTCTCCTCTTTCAGCGCTTTTTAAACATCGAGAGAGCTGGCGTGCCTCAAGTTGAATGCAGCTTATCGCGTGATGAGTCTGCGCTTGGGTATCGTTTGAATTTGAAACGCAGTAAAAAGGGATTGATATTCTGTCTTGTTCGCTTAGGCAAACGATTTTTGCTGGATAGCCTATCCTGAATTGAGACGCTTGTGAGGCTATGGTCAGAATAATCCCATGCTTATGAATCAGAAAATCGGACAAATTTTGCTGGTCTGCTAAGTTAATATTCTCGTAGGAAGGGGAAAGGCCCAGATGGCTAAATACTGAGTTTATTCTCTTTCGACAATATCGAATGTCACAGGTGTTTGCAATTGGATATCGAGCCACCGCGTTTAGATTTGCCGTTGCGCGACTGGCTAATGGGTGACTGCTTTCAACTAAGAGGTTGACTTCGGCATTCAATAAAAAATGTGATTCAAAAAGATTGGTGTCTACTTGTCCAGCGACAATTGCAATGTCGATTTGTCTGTCAAGTAGAAGGGATAAACACGTTCCGCCGTCGTCATATCTGGAAACAGTAAACTTACCGCCCTTATACTTTTTCGAAAGCCTGTTTAGTGTGGGCTGGTTGAACCAGCTTGCGAGTATTGGTGCTAGTCCGACTGCAACGCGTGTCAAACGTGTCTGGGTTATTTTTATCTTTTCACGCGTGATTTGCGCATACGCTTGAATTCCCTCAACTGAAGCTAGTACATCTAATGCTATAGGAAGGATTTCCTCTCCATAGTTTGTTAGATGTAGAATACTGCCTCTTTTTTCGAACAGCTTCAGACCAAGTTCAGATTCCAATGCTCGAATGCCTTTTGAAACAGCTTGCGGCGAAACACTTAATACAGTTGCTGCATCCGAGTAATTCTGATAATCAAATACCTTTATGAAATACTGCAGCTGAACAACATTCACCAGAATTTCCTTAGGTTGAATTTTAAATCAGTCTAAGTGTAAATTAAATAATGTTAAACAAGGCAAACAAATTGTTTCATCTAGTACAAAAAGTTATCAAACAGCTTTTGACTTTTTGACCAAAGTATAACTAGGCCTAGAACGAGAAAGGAGCCATTGTGGATTGGATACAGCCAACTCAAACACCTAACGATATTGCTTTGCTATCAAGTTGGTGTCCTTGTCAGGGCGCAAAATGTCAAGGGCGCTGTAATCCCTGGGGGATGTGTGCCGTGTACACGGGCGGGAATTGCCGCGCATTTCAACATTGCGGTATACACGTTAGCTAGGAGCTCCGATGGAATATATTCAAAAGCTAGTGAATACTCAGATGCCTGCTTCGTCTCGAGATATTTCTACGTGTGTGTCCTGTGCAGCACATATTTGTTGGAGTTATTCAGGGGGAGGACCGTGTGGCCTGAGGATCTGCATTACCAAATTTTGTGGCTGGAATTACTCCTAATGGCAGGTTGAAATATTGAAATATGCAACGGAGTAGAAATGAAACAGTCTCGCTTTAATGTAATCGATAAAGGGAATCAACCTACGCTGGCATATAACTCGTACTCTGGTGCAATCGTTGCGTTGGATGCAGAATACGAGAAGGGGCTTTTTGAGAATGGAGCTAATTGCCCTTCGGAAATTGTCGATAATTTGACGGACGCGGGGTTGTTGGTTCCCGACGGACTTGACGAGATCGAACATTTAAAAGAGATATCGTTGGCCTGTCGCATGCAATCAAAATCACTTTCATTTACGATAGCCCCGACATTGAATTGTAACTTCAGATGTCCGTATTGTTATGAGAACGGCAAGCGTTATGGCTCAATGAGCGACCGATGCGTCGATCAGGTAATAAAGCATATCAATGGCATGGTTATAGACAATCAGGCGGAAAGTTTGCAGATTGCCTGGTATGGCGGCGAGCCTTTATTGGCGATTGAGACTGTGGAGAAGATTACGCGCGGAATCCGAAGTGATGAAATCTTATTTAACGCCAGCATGGTGACCAATGGCTATTTCTTAGATGGGAAAACGGCGGAGTTACTTGCAAAAAATGGGGTTACGCACGTTCAGGTAACTGTCGATGGTCCGCCTGAGATACACAATCGAAGAAGATGTCTTCCTTCTGGCGGCGATACGTTCAACCGTATTATTGATAACGTAAAAAGGGCTAGTGCGTACTTTGATGTCATCTTAAGAGTCAATGTTGATCCGTCGAACGGTGATCAGATTGATCGTTTGGTTGATTCGCTTGATCGTAAAGGTCTTCGTAATAAAGTAAAACTATATTTAGCGGCAGTAGATGATATAAATGGGACGTGCGCTAACTCTCCATGCTATTCAGAGGATGAATTTGCTTCGATTGAAGCATCCTGTCTGTCTCGCTACAAAATGACAGGGTACATGGATCCATTTCTTCCAGGCTTTAATCCGACCATATGCGGAGCCGTCAATAAATATTCAGAAGTTATTGGACCAGACGGTTCCTTATATAAATGCTGGAATGAAATAGGATATTCCGACAGAAGCTATGGGAGCATCTTTGAAAATGTAACGAGTAGCGCATCCGAAGTTTCCATATGGAATGCTTACGACTTTTGTTCAGATTCAGAATGCCTTAACTGCTCACTTCTTCCTATGTGCATGGGTGGCTGTCCCTTCACCAGGCTGTATGAAAATAAGACAAGCTGTGTATCCGCAAGAAAGAACTGTATAAAAGTAATGAGGGCGGCCTATGATCTCAAGCATAAGAAGTGATGCGGATTCAACGGCGATCTTCGACTATCTGCCATATTTCAGACTTGGGTTTTCTTCCCAATTGCTTCTGGTTATAGCCTTTACGTTGTGCTTAATAATATCTGGAATGATGGCCTCTGTATCCCCGCTGCTCACGAGCGCTCTGGTTGATAATATATCTAAAAAAGCTCCTTATGGTGCTATTATGATTGACAGTGCGTTAATTGGTTTCGCGGCATTAATCGATATTGTTGTCAGCTATTTAAGCACCCTTCTTTCAATGCGGATAACGACCGTGGCTGCATTCTCGATTGCTCGAAGAAAAATCGATGAGCTCGTGCGGATGCCTTTTGAGTTGTTTTTTGAGCAGGAGTCTGCTGAAAAAACTCAACAGATTTGTTCAGATGCCAATACTGTGGCGTCCTTCGGATTGTCGATGCTCCAGACGGTACTCCTTGCGATTGTCCAGCTAGGTATCAGTTTATTTTTTCTCTATGGATGTTCCACAGCGCTCTTTTGGGTTTCCGTGACATTTTGCATCTTGTATGCAATTGCATATGCTTCATTTAAAAAACCGCTTTTTGTTTCAGGTCTGACCTTTAAGGAAGAGCAGTCCCTGTATTTCGGAAAAGTGGAGTCCCTACTTGCGCATCAGAGATTTTTGTATGTTAATGCGCTGTTCGAAAGAGCATTGAAATCCATAGATAGCTATTTTTCGTCTTTGCTGCACGCCGGAGTCGCCTATCAAAGTGTCGTTTCGAAATTTCAGGCAACTGATTCCTTTGCTGCGGCTGCGTCCCAGGTGACCATTCTTTTGATTTCGGCTTTTTATGTAATGCATGGAAGCATGAGTGTAGGCCAACTTGTTGCTGTTTCGAGCTACATGGCTTTAATGCTATCTGCCGTGAGGTCAATCTACGGTATAGGTAGCAGCGCACAAGACTGCTTCTCATCGATATCCCGTCTAAATGCCTCTAAATTGCCTTCGGCTGCTGCTGGAGAGGAGCTCTTGGAGATCGATTACATCGAACTGCATAATTTCGGCTTTACATTAAATGGAAAGTGTCTCTACAGCAACTTGAATGTCAGGTTTGAAAAAGGAAAGCTCTATGCTCTTGTAGGGATTAATGGCTCGGGCAAAACGACCCTTGCGTACTTATTGATGGGTTGTTTCAATTCGGATTACGTTGGGACTATTTCCTACAACGGTAAGGCCCAAGAAGAAATCAACTGTGAGCTCCTTAGGCAGAAGCTAGTTTCGTTTGCTGAACAAACTCCGATATCAGTAAAGGATATTCTTTGCGATAGAAACTTTCCTTCTATCGAAAGGAAGAGGTGCGGAGGAATGTCTCCCGGGGAACTGGAACAACTGGAAATTAGGCGGGTCTTAGAAAAGAAGGCAGACGTCTATTTATTCGATGAGCCAACAGCATCACTCGATATTGCTCATAAAGAAGCTCTGATAAAAGCTATGAAGGAAATGCGAAAGCACAAGATTGTCATTGCAATTACACACGATATGGACCTAATAGATGCTAGTGATGAGGTGGTAGAGCTTGGGAAAAGCGACTGAAATAATGCGCCTGGGGGCACGTTATCTACTGGGCACGATGGTTGCTAGCGTGCCGTGGGCTATTTGGGTTATTGCAAAAGGATCCCCCGCTTGGCTGTGCTCTACAGGGGCGCTCTTTTGTGCGTTGGTAGTCTATCTTTTTGCAACTCGGGGCGCTGTTTCTTGTGATAAGCCCAAACGGCGTGGGATTCTTTTGGGATGGCAGTTCATTTTCATCGTATTTATTATTATGGCCTCTATGCTCGATATAGGTGGAAAATCAATATCCAGATGGGTATTGGTCTGTTCGGTCTCAGTTTTGCATGAGCTGTTATTTAGGTACGTATTTTTATTTGAATACACAATCGTCGGAATAGTTCGGCCGTTTTGCATAAGGGCATTTATACAGTCGATGCTATGGTCATTGCTTCTCGTGACTCAACAGTGTTTAATCGGGGCACCCACAAATTACATCATTGCAATGATGGGGGGCTATCTTTGTCTGGGCCTTATTTTTGCGCTGCTCGTGCGAAAAACAGGGACAGTGTGTCCGTCTCTTTT
Source organism: uncultured Collinsella sp. (assembly GCA_900542555.1). Lineage (GTDB taxonomy): Bacteria > Actinomycetota > Coriobacteriia > Coriobacteriales > Coriobacteriaceae > Collinsella. Next base: position 12,257 of record UQNU01000045.1, on the reverse strand, counting down.
AGCCATGATGTCTCTGGATTTTATCAACATCCTAGCTCTTTGAGTTACGGACAAAATCTTCAAAATCTTCAGGTGTTGGCACCATGGCAGATAAAGCCCGCACAGTGCTTTCGGTATGCAATAACATGGGCGAGGGCCGGCTGCTCACGGCCGAGATGCTCGACCTAATCGATCACGGTGCGCCCAACATCATCTGCACGCAGCCCTTCGCCTGCCTGCGATTCGGTTAGCGAGGATGCCGTGGCATCGGTCGCCGAGCGTCTGGGGGCGGCATTAAGAAGTAACATGCCTGCTTTAGGCTGGTATGAGAAAAACGGGTGGCAGCCATACCGGCTGCCACCCGTTTTTACTGGATACATGTTGCGTAATTGGCCTTGTCGGCACCTTTCGCGGACTCGGATTTCGGAAGTGCGGGGAAAAACTCCGAATCTCCGAGCACACTGCTCTTTTGCACCCTTGTGACCTTCGGTTTTGTTGCTAAAAAAGTCGGTCTGGTCGGCGGGGCTCAGTTTTTCACCGCACTTCCGAAAACCGCGGTCTCGCAATATGAAAAACGGCCTCCATAACTCTGGGTTAATGGATAAGTGTGGCCTTTCGCCGTATATCACTGTCCGTTTATGGAACCTATCTCCAACGAGTCGTAGCCAAATGGTTTAATGTTAGAAACACATAGTTGCCGGCGGGCCGCGGGTGACGTTTGCTTTGATATCGGAGGTACCAAGTATGTTTTGCACTCCGTTCAACAAGTATTGGTCTGGCTAACATGGGTCGCCGTGCTATTTCGATAACCCTTGCAGTGGTCTGCCTGGCTGTGCTCCTGGGCGCTACAGGGCTGTTTGCTATAAGCCGAGAAACGTCTTATATGCAGGAATGCGCTTCCGAAGGGTTTGCCATTGACGGTTACTATCGGGATGACAAGACGAGTCTGGAAACCCTGGCCTTTCTTGAAGAGGATAACCATCGGTGGCAACTGGTCGACAAAGACGGCAGCTGCGTTGACGGGCAGTTTAAGCGTACGGATGACCCCAACATCCTGATATTAAAGAAGGAAAACGGCGAAGAACTCGGCACGTTTCACGTTGCGTATATATCGCGCCGACGCAATCAGGGGCAGATTTACCTAATTAGAAATACTGAGGTGACCCGATTTTATCTTGTGAGCACCGATCCGGCGTTTACGGTGGAGTCTGGCGATGTCGATGCGGACGTCTGATTCACGGCAATAAAACAGCGAGCGGGGCGCGGGTATGAACTGCACCCCGCTATTTGCTCATGTCCGTATCGCATCTGCGCCTCGTCGTAACTTGCGTCCGTGCAGTCATTCATCCCGCGCCGGCATCACTTCACATCAAATTCCACGCGATCGAGTTCAGGCACGTTGAGGTCGATGAGCTTGCGAGCGACGTGACGGTCGTGTGCCCCAAGCGCCTCGCTTGTCGTCACATGGGCGACAATCTCGCGCTCGACGATGCCTTCCTCATCGCCTTCGGTGGCCGAGGTCTCGACGGCGACGGTGTAATCCTTAAAGCCTGGCAGCACCGCCGCAAGCTCGCGCGTGGTTTCGGTCACGCCGTAGCCGTCCTGCACGCCGGCCTGCGCCGAGCCAATGGAACCCGCCGTCATAACGATGCAGGGGATGGCAAAGACTACCGTGCCCACAATGATGCGGCGGCGCACCTTGCGTGATAGCTCGTCGACCTCGGCATCTTCCTCGGCAGTCACAATGCCGTCGCCGTTGAGGTCGCGCTTGAGCGGCACGCGCAATAGAAGCAGCACGGCTTCGGCAGCCAGTGCGATAAAGACCACGTTGATGCCAAACTCGTAAAGCGCCGAGAGAAACAGTGACCCGCTTGCGATGGCGATGCCATAGCCCGCCGCGCACAGGGGCGGCATGAGCGCGGTCGCCACAGCCACCCCGGCGATGAGCGTGGCGGGTTCCTGGTCGCGCGAGTTGCCCAGGCCACCCGCAAAGCCGCCCGCGAGCGCGACGGCAAGGTCCCACACAGTCGGTGTCGAATTGTCGATGATGGCGGCCGTGGTGGTGCCAAGGGGCGAGAGCTTAAAGTACAACGTGGACGTGACCAGGCAAAAGGCCATCTGCAGAGCCAAGCTCGCGACGGCCTCAAGGGTAATCTCGCGGTCGAGCGTGGCGATGCCGTATGCCATGGCAAGGACCGAGCCCATGAGCGGGCAGATGAGCATGGCGCCTACAATGGCGATATCCGAGTCGATATCGAGGCCGATGCTCGCGATCAACATGGCAATGATCAAGATGCATAAGTGCGTGCCAGTCAGGCGCGCCCCGTTTACAAAGCGCTTGCGAATCACGTGATAGGGCGCGCGTCCCTCGCGAATGTTGAATGCCCGCTTTAGAAAGCGGCTTGCGTTTTCCATGGCCTCGCTGTGGGCGGGGCGGATCCCATGGCGCCGATGATGGCGCTCGCGCAGTCGCTTGAGCTGTTGTTTATCGAGTTCCATGTCCACCTCGTATTGCCGTAGGAACGCGGGTGCGTTCGCAGCATGTACTCTACACCGTGACGGGCGGGGCGGTCATCTTGACATGGAACTTAGGCGAGCAGGCAAAGGAAGACACGCCACATGCGAGTACTGCTGAGGGTTTCGGCAGATACAAAAAAGCGCGGGGCCGGATGGTCTCCGACCCCGCGCTCTGCACGGGTGCGTTGTTATTGGGTTTAGCCCAGCAGGCTCAGGCCAACAGAGATAAACGCCAGGATAACGCCGACGATAGACTCGCCGCCCAGCAGGCCGCTGGCGACAACCAGGCCCTGCTCCTGGAAGGCGGCGTCCTTGGCGGCCTTCTCCTCGTCCGAAAGACCGGCCTCGGCGTCGCGGTGAGCGGCCCACTTGTCGTAGGCGAGCTTAACGCAGGAGCCCAGGAAGGCCGTGAGCGACATGTAGAACGGCAGGTACACGCCCAGGCCGATCATCATGGCCGGAATGCCGAGCCAGTACATGACGATGCCGGCGATAAAGCCGCCTGCGAGCCACGGTACGCTCGGGATGCCCGAGACCATGGTGGCGACCACGCTTGCCTGTGCGGCAACGAAGCTCTTGTCGGGACCGAAGGCGTCCGGACCATAGGCGGTGACGAGCGCGACCATGACGGCGGCGGCGACCAGGGCGCCCACGATGCCGCCGATGGCCTGCCCGACCCACTGTGCGCGCGGGTTGGTGCCCAGCACGGCGCCGGCCTTAAAGTCGTTCATGACGTCGCCCGCAAGGCCGCACGCTACGGCCACGATGCCGGCGATAAAGAACAGCTTGACCTGAGCGAGCTGCGCGAAGGCGGCAACGATGAGCATGACGATGAGGCCGAAGATCTCCATGGGGTCGATGCCCGTCTGGCCGCAGCTCTGCGCACTCATGATAGTGGTGACAAAGGTGAAAAGCGTGACGATGACGGCCGGGACGGGACCAAGGTCGAGCGCGATGGCGACGATCACGGCGATGGCGGCGGCGCCCAGGCCGATGATGCCGGCGTCGAGCTTAAGGGAGCCCGAGATGAGCGACTGCTCGTCGGTGTCGGTGGAGCTGTCGGCGGCGAGGCCACGGACGATACCGGCGACCTGCGGCAGGATGTCCTTAAGGACGACGGCGACGCCAAAGCCCATCATGAGGCCCATACCCAGGGACTTAACAATGCCCTGTGCCGTCATAACGTCAAACAGGCCGGCAGCGGTGCCGCCGACGATGATGCCAAAATTGCCCAGCAGCGCGCCGGCAAACCAGAACGCGACGGGGGCGAAGCCCACCAAAAAGCCGATGGACAGCAACATGGGTGAGTTGTAGATGGCAAAGGTCACACCGGGGATATTGAGCGTGCACAGCATGCTGGGCACCACGCCCAGAGCGTCGCGAAGCACGCTGTAGATGCCGGCGATGGCCATGGAGCCAAAGAGCTGCTTGCCGGTCTTGCCGCCGGCCTCGGTAGCACGCAGGGTCTGAGCTGCGGCGTTGCCGGTGGGGAACTCCAGCGCGGCGTCCACGATAAAGTGACGGTGGATGAGTGCCGTGGCCAGCAGGCCCAGGATAGTGCCGGCGAGTGCCACGATAAACATGTCGAGCCAGCTGATCTGGTCGGCATAGCCCAGCATCCAGGCGCCCGGGATGGTAAACGCCAGACCGCCGGCGACCATGGCGCCTGCGGACATGATGGTGTGGGTGACGTTGGCCTCGTTGAGGCTGGCGTTGCCCATGAGCTTAAGGAAGAACAGCGAGATGACGGCAGCGAAGACGATCGGCCAGGGGAGTGCGCCCATCTTGAGGGCGGTGTAGGCCGAGCTTGCCGTGATGATCACGCAGCCAAGGACGCCGATGACGACGCCGCGCAGCGTGAGTTGCCCGCGCATCGAAGCGCGGTTCGAGGGATTGCTCATATAAAACTCCTTTGCGTATATCCGCTTCCCCGGGGAGCGCCGTTACGGATACGGCGCGGGAAGTCGGGTTACCAAGGGCCGCCGCGTGAGCTCGCAAACGACCGCGCACCAGTATAGCCGCAAGCTAGTCATTTTGGGATGACTGGTTCGGGTAGGCGATATACTGCTGGGCAGACGAAAGGAGCGCCGACGATGCTTAATGGGTGCGCATATATATTGACGGTCGACGTGGGCAACACGTTCATTCGCTTTGGCCTGTTTGCAGAGGATTCGGCCGCGGCGCAGGAATGTCCGCTCGCGACGTGCGAGATCACCACGCCGTCGAGCATCACGGCAGACGAGGCGCGCATGCGTCTCGTGCAGGTCATGGCCGCACTGGCGGTCGATGCGGGCATGCCGGGTGCGCTTGTGCCCGCGGCTGCTGTGCTGAGCTGCGTGGTCCCGGCGCTCGAGCGCCCGTGGAAGGCGGCGCTTTCCCGTACCTGCACGGGGCGCGTGCTCACGGTGGGGCCGGGCCTCAAGACCGGCATACCCGTGCACTACGATGACCCGGCCGAGATCGGTCCCGACCGCATCGCCGACGCCGTGGCTGCCCGCGCCGTCTACGGCTCGCCGTGCATTGTGATCGACTTGGGCACGACGACCAATATCGAGGTCATCGACGCACATGGCACCTTTGTCGGCGGCGTTATCGCGCCGGGGCTGGCGCTCGGCGCCCGTTCGCTCTCGGCCGCTGCGGCGCGCCTGCCTCAAGTTGAGCCCTCGGCGCCGACACACGTCATCGGCCGCAACACGCGCGAGGCCATGCGCTCGGGCGTGGTTCTGGGCGAGGTGGCCCGCATCGACGGCATGCTCGACATGGTGCTTGCCGAGATGCGCGCGACCAAGGCCGCGGGGGAGGGCGATGTGCCCATCGTCATTACCGGTGACGATGCCGAGGCACTTGCGGCGCTGGTCGGCCATAGCCTGACGGTCGATGACGCGTTGACGCTGCGGGGTCTCGCCGAGCTCTACCACATCAACCAAAAGCCCCGCCGCGCGTAGGGCGGGGGCTGGTGGGATAAGCGCCCCTACCTTTCACCTGCTACAATGGGTCAAACTATTGCGATTTCGGAGGTGTCTGCCATGCCGGACGATCTTCATCAAACCGCGTCGGGCAAGCGCCGCGACGTCATTAGCTGGGATGAGTTCTTTATGAGCGTGGCCATCGCCGCGCAGCGCCGCAGTAAGGACCCCAACACGCAGGTGGGCGCGTGCATCGCCAACACCAACCACCGCATCCTTTCGGTGGGCTACAACGGTACGCCCTCAGCGCTCAACGACGACTTTTTCCCGTGGGGCACGAGCGACGACCCGTTGCAGGATAAGCACAACTACGTGGTGCATGCCGAGGCCAACGCCGTGCTCAACTACCGCGGCTCGCTCAAGGACCTTGAGGGTTCCACGGTCTACGTCACGCTGTTTCCGTGCCACGACTGCGCCAAGATCCTGGCGCAGGTGGGCGTGGGCGAGGTCGTCTACCTGGACAATAAGTACGCCGATACCGACGACGGCCGTATCAGCCGCCGCATTCTCGACTCCTGCGGCATCAGCTACCGCCAGGTCATCGTCGATGTCCAGATTGGTACCGGGGGACAGGCTCGGCAGTAGCGCGTGCCAACGCAGCTGGCGTCAAAACAGCCAAAAGAGCCCCGTCCCAAATTGACTACTCGTGAAAGTCGCGTCTGCGCGCATGGACGGCTCGTGAGCGGGTACATGGCTGTAGTAACATAGCTTCTGTCCGCGGGCATGCCCGCGTTATTGTGAGAAAGGAGCCCCTGTGGCTGTTAACGAAGAGCTGCTTAAGAAGGTTCTTGAAGAGATTCGCCCCAACCTGCAGGCCGACGGCGGCGATATGGAGTATGTGGGCGTCGACGACGAGGGTGTCGTCAAGCTGGAACTGCAGGGCGCTTGCGCCGGCTGTCCCATGAGCTCGCTGACCCTTTCCATGGGTATCGAGCGCATCCTGAAGGAGCACGTGCCCGGCGTTACCCGCGTTGAGCAGGTCAATGCTTCCGGCGAGGCCGAGGACCTGTACGACGAGTACGCGCCGTTCTAAGATGCGAAAGCTGCGGACGGTACGCTCCGCATAGACGTTACGTCCAGATATGCGGCTGCGAGCACAAGGCCCGCGGCCGCATTTGTATGTAGGGAGCAGGGGATCGATATGCTCAACGACCTCTACCATATGCTTGACCCCGTTGCGATCTCGGCGGGCCCCATCACGATCTACTGGTACGGTCTGGCCTATGTGGTCGGCGCTCTGCTCACGGCGGTCGTTATGTACCGCACGCAGCGTCGTTGGGGCTTCGACATCACGATCGATGACCTGACGAGCGTCGTGGTCGGCGCGGTCTTTGGCCTCATCATCGGCGCGCGCCTGTTCTACGTCGTCTTTTACGGCGATGGCTACTATTGGACTCACCCGCTCGAGATCTTTGCCACCAACGAGGGCGGCATGAGCTTCCACGGTGGCCTGGTGGGCGGCATCTTGGGCGGCATCATCGTGTGCCGCATGTATAAGCTCGACGCCTGGACCATCGCCGACCTTGCTGTGATCGGTGCTCCGCTGGCGCTGTGCCTGGGCCGTTGCGCCAACTTCGTGAACGGTGAGCTGTGGGGTAAGCCGACCGATCTGCCTTGGGGTGTGGTCTTTGGCGGCACCGCGGGCGATATGCCGCGCCATCCTTCCCAGCTTTATGAGGCATTCCTAGAGGGCGTCGTGCTCTTCTGTATTTTGCAGGTGCTCAGCCGCAAAAAGCCGCTGCTGCCCCAGGGTACGTTTATGGGCGTCTTTGTGATGGGTTACGGCATCGTCCGCTTCCTCATTGAGTTTGTGCGCGTGCCCGATGCCCAGCTGGGTTATCTGCTGGGTGGCGTTATCACCATGGGTCAGCTACTGAGCCTGCCACTCGTGATTGCGGGCCTGGCGCTCATCATCTTTGCCCTTCGTCGCAACCGTCCCCAGCGTATCTACCATGACATCTAGCCACCACATGCCACCGCAAAGGGAACAGGCTCCTTTGTGGTGGTTTTGCCGGGCAACGATGACAGAACCGTAACGTTTCCCCAGATAAAACCTGCCAAAATAAACCTGTCCCTTTTTGGCAGGTTTCTAGAAAGGCTATTCGGACTGTGAAGGATTCCGACCTCTCCGCAACGGCTGCGCGTGACGCCGCCCGCATCGTTTGGTTTAAGCGCTATCCCGCCAAACAGACGCTCATCGCATTTTTGCTCGCCCTGCTGGCGACCACGGCGTTTTCCATCGACCCCGCCCCGGTGTCGAGCAACGCGGTCCTGGCGATCGATCCCAAGGCGACGGGCGCGCTCTACGTGTGCTACGAGGTGCTTCTCTCGTTTGCCGGCCATACCGACGCAGTGATGCTGCTCGCGCTTGCCTGTTTGCTCACACTGCCGTTTCGCTATGTGTTCTTTGGCCGCGGTGACGCTTGGCGCCCGTCGGTCGTGCTGCCATCGCTGTTCTTTGCCGTTTGCATGGTGTTCGGCCGTAGCTACGACCTCACCGATTCGGCCGAGATTGTGCTGGGCGACAAGGCACGCGTTATCTGCGCCTGGATTGATGGCGCGGGCTGGATGCTTCTGGCGATTGTGGCCTTCTATCTGGCTTTTGAGTTTTTGGATTGGCTGGGCTCCCGCCGCATTCCGTTTTCGGAGACCCACTTTGGCCGCGTGTGGCGTGTGGCCCACGCCGTGCTCTCGGTCCATCCTTTTGTCGGGCCGTTTCTTGTACTCATGATTGTCTGGGCGCCCACGCTTATCGCCTCGCTGCCCGGCCTCTTTATGGGAGACACGGGCGCGCAGGTCCGCCAATGGTTCAACTACCCCAACGGCACGAGCGATTACCTACGCCTGCTTGACCCCAACGTGCTACTCAACGGACATCATCCGGTGGTGCACACGGCCATCATCGGCTCGTGTGTGCAGCTGGGGCTTTCGCTATTCAACAGCGCCAATGCGGGCCTTGCCATCTACACTTGTGCCCAATTTGTCATCACAGCCGCCTGCATGTCCTATTCCATATCGTCGCTGCGCAAGCTGGGCGTGAGCCTGCCGGTCCGCGGCGTCATCTTGCTGTTCTTTGCGTTTATGCCGATGTTCTCCAACTACGCGGTGCTGCTGACCAAAGATGTACTTTTTGCCGATGCGTTTTTGGTACTGCTCGTTCAGACCGTCAAGCTCGTGGCATGTGGCCTACCCCGTCGCGATGCCAATGCCGAGCGTGCGGGCGAACAGAAGCCCGTGCTCTTTGCGCGCCATGACTGGCTGTTGCTCGTGCTGGGTGCCATGGGTTCCACGTTTTTGCGCAACGGCGGCCTGGTCTTTCCGTTGGCGGCCTGCGTGATTGCGGCGGCGTTTTGCGCCTGGGATGTACATGTCGCTCGTCGTGCGGCTAAGCAGATGGGCACCACGGTCTCATGCGCCACGTCGCGCTTCCGCTGGGTCGGCGTGCTTGCAGTGCTTGCGCTCTGCCTTGTCTCCAACATGTATTTCACCAAGGTATTTATGCCGGCGCACGATATCACGCCGGGCTCCAAGCGCGAGATCCTCTCGATTCCGTTTCAACAGACGGCACGCTTCGTCCAAAAGCACGATGGCCTTAACTCGGGCGTCAACCCTACGGTTAAGGAGGACGGCACCATCGTGGAAGCTCCCTGCGACGGCTTGGTGACCGATGAGGAGCGCGCTGTGATCGATCGCGTGCTTAAGTACGAGAACCTGGGCCGTCGCTACAACCCCGACAAGTCGGATGCCGTCAAAAACTGCTTCAATGAGTACGCCTCACAGGAGGACATCAAGGCCTATTTTGAGGTGTGGGCCCAGATGTTCAAAAGGGACCCCGAGTGCTATATCTCGGCGCTCGTCAATAACTACTACGGGTACTTCTACCCGAGCGCTCGCGATGCGTGGGTCTACAGCACCGCGCACAGTGCCGAGATCATGGCGAAGCCCGATAACCTCAAGTACTTTGACTTCCATCCGGTCGATAGCAAGGTTGTGCGCTGGTGCGACCACCTGATTAACCTGTACCGCGTGGCGGTGCAGCGCATCCCGTTTATCTCGCTCACCATGAGCTCGGCCACCTATGTGTGGATCATGGTCGTCGTGGTGGTTTACCTGTTGCGCCGCCATTCGTGGCGCGCGCTGGCCATCTGGATACCGCTGCTGGGCGTGCTCGCCGTGTGCCTGATCGGTCCATGTAACGGCTCGACCTACATGCGCTACCTGTACCCGGTCATCGCCTGCATGCCTTTTGCCATCGGTGCCACGATCACCCGCAGCGACTTCCTCTGCTCCTAACTTGGCGCATTGGGGTCAGGTTACTTTGCACCAAAGGCTTGCATCATCACGACGCCTTCATTTTGGGGTTTATCTTGCAGGCCGGTAGGTATATCATAACGACGTTTGTTTATATTGCCCGAGCATCCACGCTGGGCTTTAGGTCGAAACCGATAGGAGACACGTATGTCCGGACACTCTAAGTGGGCCACAACCAAGCATCGTAAGGGCGCGCAGGACGCCAAGCGTTCCGCCCTCTTCTCCAAGCTCAGCCGCAACATCACCGTTGCTGCCCGTCTCGGCGGCGACCCGCTGCCCGAGAACAACGCCAGTCTCGCCGCTGCCGTCGCCAAGGCCAAGGCTCAGTCCATGCCTAAGGACAAGATCAAGTCCGCTATCGATAAGGCCTTTGGTTCGGGTGCCGACGCCGCCGTCTACGAGAACATCGTGTACGAGGGCTACGGTCCCGCCGGTGTCGCCGTCTACGTCGACTGCCTGACCGACAACCGCAACCGCACCGCTGCCGACGTCCGTTCCGCCTTCTCCCACGCTGGTGGCAACCTGGGCACCTCCGGCTCCGTTGCCTTCCAGTTTGAGCGCAAGGGTCAGATCGTCGTCGCCAAGGAGATCCTGGACGAGAACGCCAAGAAGGAGACCATGATCGCCAACGGTGCTGCCGGTGACGAGGATGAGTTCATGATGGCCATCGCCGAGGCCGGTGGCGAGGACTACGAGGACGCCGGCGAGGAGTGGATCGTCTGGACTACTGCCAACGAGGTCATGGCTGTCTCCAAGGCGCTCGAGGAGCAGGGCGTCCAGGTCAAGGGCTCCGAGACCACCATGGTCCCGACCACCCCGACCGAGGTCTCCGGCGCCGACGCCAAGAAGGTTCAGCGCCTCATCGACCGTCTTGAGGAGCTCGACGACGTCCAGGACGTCTACAGCACCATGGACATGACCGACGAGGTCATCGCTGCCCTCGAGGAGGAGTAGCGCCCGCACGGATTGAGCCGTGCATATCTGGGCATAATGAAGCGAGCATGCAAGCCTCGTGGAATAGATGAGCCGGATCCGCGTGCATGAGGCACCGGACCCGGCTCTTTTATAATGATGCGAATCGTTTTGCATTCTGTGGATTAAGATTTGAAGGGAGCGCCGCATGCGCGTGCTCAAACGAGCCCTGGCGATTGTGTATCTTGCCGCCGCCGTCGTGGCGCTGGGCACGTTAGTCTGCCAGTTTTGGGGACCATATACCTATCGCTTTATGCTGCTGATGCGCGATTCGCTGCCGCGTATCGTTGTTACGGCGTGCGGCGGTGTCGTGGCACTCGGCGTGCTCGTGGGTTTCTTCCGCCTGATGTTTGCTCGTCGCGAGCCGTCCTGCGTGCATCCGGCGGGGGAGCGTAATATCGAGGTCACGCTTGCGGCCCTCTCCTCGTGCGCCCGCACTGCGGCAGAGCGCGACGACCGCGTGATGGTCGAGCATGTCGAGGCGCGCGTGCAGGGCTCCGACGAGTCGCACGTCCGTTTTAAGGTCGACGCCATCGCGCTCGACGACCGGGACGTGGCCTCCCTTGCAGCCGCGATGCAGCAGCGTATCGAGCAGGCCTGCGACACCATGCTCGGCACGCCGGGCACGACCGCACGGGTTCGCTTTTTGCCGTCCAAGACTACCGTCCAGACCGTGGAGGTTTCCGGTGAGTGATACCAATCAAGATAAGACCGCTCGTACGCCGCGCCTGACGATTGACCAGAGCGCCACGCCGGCGAACGAACCTGTTGATTCCAAAGCAGAGGCAACCGAGTTACAAGACGCGGCAGCCGCGGATTTTGACGAGGCTATGGGTCTCATCAAGGGTACGGGCGCTGCCATCTGGAGCTATGCTGTGCGTCATCCCAACACCACGCTCGGCGCCGTCGCCGGCTTTATCCTCGCCGTGTTGGTGCTCACGTTGGGCCTGTGGGACACGCTCGTCATTGCATTCTTCGTGCTGATCGGCGCCGTGATCGGCCAAATTCGCGACGGCGAGAACGGGATCGTCAACTTCTTCGGCCGTCTGTTTAGCGGCCGCTAATATGTATTCGACTGTCGCATCCGCGGCAGGCATAAGGAGGAACCATGGCTTTTAATACGAAGGTCGATGTAGCCGATACCGAGCTCGAGGAGAACGAGGCGGTCGTCGCCGAAGCCGAGGATGTGACGCTCGAGGACGAGGCTCTCGTCGAGGCCGAGTCCGATACGGATGAGGACGACGAGGAAGCGGACGAGTCCGAGGACTCGCTGACCTATTCCAACGGTGTGATCGAGAAGATCGTTGCCATGGCCACCCGCGAGGTTCCGCACGTTCTGGGCATGAAGGGTAACCTCGTGCACTTTGTGCAGGAGCAGTTTGGTGCCGAGAATCTGACCAAGGGCGTGACGGTCGAGGTCACCGATGACAATCGCGTGGTCGTCAACATCTCCGTCATTATCGAGTACGGCGCCTATGCGCCCGCGATCTTCGACGATGTCAAGGCACGTGT
>UQNU01000044.1 GCA_900542555.1 uncultured Collinsella sp. | reverse complement strand
GTGGGCTCGGAGATGTGTATAAGAGACAGACCCCACGTCGCTCATCGATTTCGCCCTCGAGCTCTACAGTGAGCAGGGCATTGAGTTCGACGCCGCCGAGGTCGCCCAGCAGGTTCGCGACTTCTTCCATGGCCGCCTGGTGAGCATGGCCCGCGACGAAAAGATCCCGGCCGATACTGTTGCCGCCGTCTCCGCGGTGCACATCATCGCCCCGTCCGTTTTCTTCGCCCGCTGCGCCGCCCTCGACGAGGCCCGCAAGAACGATGCCGAGACGTTCGATAACCTGGCGACCGCCTATGCCCGCGCCGCGCACATCTCCAAGCCCGAGCTGGGTGCGGAGTACGACCGCGCCCTGATGGGCGAGGCCGAGCTCGCGCTTGCCGACGCCTCCGAGGCTGCTCAGACCGCTGTCGACGCCGCCCTTGCTGCCGAGGATTACCCGGCCGCATTTGCCGCCCTTGCCGCCCTGCGCGCCCCCATCGACCGCTTCTTCGACGAGGTCATGGTCATGGACAAGGACGAGCAGCTTCGCGATAATCGCCTTAAGCTGCTCAACCGCTTCGAGGCCGTTTTCTCCGGCATCGCCAACATCGGTGAGCTTGCCCGCAAAAAGTAAGCCAGCCTGCGCGTAAGCGCAAAAGGAGCCCCGCATGGATTGCCCGGTCACCGCTTGTCCCACCGTTATCGTTATCTCCGACTCGCTCGGTGATACCGCTTGTGAGGTGGTGCTTGCGGCGTCCGGGCAATTTGATGAAGGGGTTTTTCGTCTCTTGCGCCTGCCCAAGGTGAACTCTGTAGAGCAGGTCAAGTCATTTGTGGGGCCGCGCGTCGATGCCGACCATCGCGATATCGCCGTGTTCCACACCATTGTCGACCCGGCCCTTCGTGCTCGTGTGCTCGACTACTTGGGCATGCTGCACATTCGCTCGGTCGACCTGATCGGTCCGACGCTCGCCGTGCTGTCGTCGCTCATCGGTGTGCCGCCCAAGGGCGTTGCGGGCGTGATTCACAGGACCGATGACCGCTATTTCCATCGTATCGAGGCCATGGAGTATTTCGTTGAGCACGATGACGGGCGCGGTTGCGACGATCTGTCGGGTGCCGATATCGTGCTGCTGGGCGTATCGCGCACGTCCAAGACGCCGTTGTCGATGTATTTGGCCTATCAAGGTTACAAGGTTGCCAATGTTCCGTTGGCCCATGGCATGGAGCCGCCGAAGTCGATTTACGAGGTTGACCCGATGCGCCTGTTCGGCCTGATTTCGACCGTCGATGTGATTTCCGAAATTCGCGATAGCCGCTTGGGCGACGACTACGCCCGTGCCGTCGCCGGCTCCTATGCCGAGCCCGAGAGCGTGCGCAGCGAGCTCGAGGAAGCTCGCGCCCTCATGAAGCGCCTGGGCTGCTTTGTGGTGCGTACCGACGGCAAGGCGATCGAGGAGAGCGCCTCCGAGATCATTAGTCACTTGGAGGAAATCCAAGAAGCCCGTGCCCGCCGCGCCGCCCGCCGAGCCTAGCAAAGCTAGCTTATTGGGGTAGCTAAAAATGCCTGTCTTTATAAGACTACCTAAAAATAATGCGCGATAATGGTAAAGCGATTTAGCAAGAAACTGGCATTTGACCTGCAAGCCTCTTGCATTGGTATCTTCATAAGGTAACCACCTTTACCTACCGTTTACCGCCATATTTACCACGTTTACCAACCCCCGCGTCCTCTGCGCAAGCCCGCTCAATGCTCGCCGTATAGTACCCTCATGGCTCGCATACGGCGGGTCGATTCGTCACCACGGTCGTGCGCGTAAGTGCATGGAAGGGGAAGTATCGTGAGCGATTGCAAGAGGGTTTACCGTTTTGGAACCGACGCCCAGGGCACCTGTGTCACTGAGGGCGACAAGTCCATGAACTTCGTGCTTGGCGGCAAGGGCGCAAATCTTGCCGAGATGAGCCGCATCGGCCTGCCGGTTCCCGGTGGCTTTACCATTACCTGCCAGACTTGCGTCGAGTACTCCGGTGCCGGCAACGTCTGGCCCGAAGGCGCACTCGATGAGATCGTTGCCGCCGAGGCCGACCTCGAGGCCCGCTGTGGCAAGAAGCTCGGTGACGACAATGATCCGCTGCTCGTGTCGGTTCGCTCGGGCGCTCCGTTTTCCATGCCTGGCATGATGGACACGGTCCTCAACTTGGGTCTCAACGACGACTCCGTTCAGGGTCTCATCGCGCAGACGCAGAACCCGCGCTTTGTCTGGGATAGCTACCGTCGCTTTATCCAGATGTTCTCCAACGTTGTCATGGGCGTTGACGCCGACCTATTCGAGAATGCCCTGACCCAGGCCCGCCTGGTCGCTGGAGTCCGCGTCGATTCCGAGCTTTCGGCCGAGGATCTGCAGGAGCTCGTCGAGACCTTCAAGGGCATCTTCTCCGAGAACGTCGAGGCCGCCCTGTATCCCGAGCTCGAGGTCGCCGACGGCAAGCCCGTCTTCCCGCACGATCCTGAGCTTCAGCTGCGTCTTGCCATCCAGGCCGTCTTTGGCAGCTGGATGAACGAGCGCGCCTGCATCTACCGCAAACAGCACGGCATCTCCGACGAGCTCGGTACTGCCGTCAACGTCCAAGCCATGGCCTTTGGCAACAAGGGTGAGACCTCCGCGACCGGCGTCGCCTTTACGCGCAACCCGGCCGACGGCACTAAGGAGTTCTACGGCGACTTTCTGGTCAACGCCCAGGGCGAGGATGTCGTCGCCGGCATCCGCAACACCGAGCCCATTGCCGACCTTAAGACCACCCCGGGCCTCGAGTCCGCAGGTGAGGAGCTCGAGCGCGTGTTCCTGACGCTCGAGGATCACTACCGCGATATGTGCGATATCGAGTTCACCATCGAGCAGGGCAAGCTCTGGATGCTCCAGACCCGCGTGGGCAAGCGCACCGCTACCGCCGCTCTGCGCATCGCCATCGAAATGGTCGAGGAGGGCCTGATCGCTCGCGAGGAGGCCGTGAGCCGCATCGATCCCGCGCAGCTCGACCAGCTCCTGCACCCGCAGTTCGATGCTTCCAAGAAGTACGAGGCGCTGGCCTGCGGTCTTAACGCCAGCCCCGGTGCCGCCGTGGGCGAGGTCGTGTTCTCGAGCGATGACGCCGTCGCGCGCGCCAACGAGGGTCACAAGGTTATCCTGGTTCGCTGGGAGACCAACCCCGATGACCTGAAGGGCATGGTCGCCGCCGAGGGCATCCTGACCAGCCACGGTGGCAAGACGAGTCATGCCGCCGTTATCGCCCGCGGCATGGGTACGCCTTGCGTCTGCGGCGTCGAGCGCTTCCACATCGATGCCGCCGAGAAGGTCGTGCGCATCGAGGGCAGCGACCGCGTGCTGCGCGAGGGTGATGTCATCTCCATCGACGGCACCCAGGGTATCGTCGTCGACGGCGCCGTTGATCTGGTTTCGGCCGAGCTCACCGGCGATCTGGACACCATCCTGTCCTGGGCCGACGAGATCCGTCTGGACGAGACCGACGGTCACGCCAACCACGTGCGCGTCAACGCCGACAACCCCGAGGATGCCGAGCTCGCACTCGAGTTTGGTGCCGAGGCCATCGGCCTATGCCGCACCGAGCACATGTTCCTGGGCGATCGCAAGAACATCATCCAGAGCTTTATCCTGTCTGACGATGAGGCCGTGAAGCAGCAGGCCCTGGCCGACCTGCTCAAGGTTCAGACCGAGGACTTCCTGGCGATGTTCAAGACCATGTCCGGTCGCGATGTGGTCGTCCGCCTGCTCGATCCGCCGCTTCATGAGTTCCTGGATAATCCTCGCGAGCTCGAGGTCGCCATCACCAAGAAGGAAGCCGCTGGCGCCAGCGAGAAAGAGCTTGCCGTCCTGCGCGCCCGCTTGCGTCGTATCGACGGCATGGTCGAGTCCAACCCGATGCTCGGCCTACGGGGCGTGCGCCTGTCCGTCGTCTTTGGCGATCTGCCGCTCATGCAGGTTCGCGCCGTCGCCACGGCTGCTGCCCACCTTATCAAGGAGGGCGTCGACCCGCGCCCCGAGATCATGGTTCCGCTCGTTTCCATCACGGCCGAGCATGTCCAGACCCGCGAGGTTATCGAACGCGTGATCGCCGAGGTTTCTGACGAAGAGGGCGTCGAGCTCAATATTCCCGTGGGCACGATGCTCGAGCTGCCGCGCGCCTGCATGGTCGCTGACGAGATCGCCCATTACGCAGACTTCTTCTGTTTTGGCACCAACGACCTCACCCAGACGACCTTCGGTTTCTCGCGTGACGACGCCGAGGCTAAGTTCATCCCGCTGTACATGCATAAGAAGATCTTGAAGGACAATCCCTTCGAGACCATCGACGCGGCGGTGCTCGAGCTGGTGCGCATGGCTGTCGAGAAGGGCCGCGCCACCAACCCGGGCATGCACTTTGGCGTGTGCGGCGAGCACGGCGGCGACCCCAAGTCCATCAAGGGCCTGTTTAACGTGGCCGACGTGGACTACGTGTCCTGCTCGCCCTACCGCGTGCCCCTCGCGCGCTTGGCTGCCGCCCAGGCCAAGCTCGAGGCCAAGCGTCCCGCCTAACGTTTTGGGCGTAGACGCCTAGTGTAGCCCCCCTTCATGCCGCCCGTCTCATTTGTGAGACGGGCGGTTATCATGTGCGGGTTTTGTCTTTTTGTCTGCGTAAAAAATTGTTCTTGCAGCAGAAACCCGCGCGTGTATACTCGAATACGTTTGTTCAACTACGTGCCGGCCATGGTGGTACGGCACCTCTAGAAGAGTAAGGAATTGCACATGGATTACATCCGCGCAATCGAGCGTCAGCAGATCCGCGAGGACATTCCTCAGGTTCGCGTCGCCGACAACGTCAAGGTTCACTACCGCATTAAGGAAGGCGACCGCGAGCGCATCCAGGTCTTCCAGGGCGACGTCATCCGCATGGCCGGCGCCGGTGCCCGCGAGACCTTCACCGTCCGCAAGATGTCCTTCGGTGTCGGTGTTGAGCGTACCTTCCCGCTTCACAGCCCCAAGATCGCCAAGCTCGAGGTCGTTCGTCATGGTCGCGTCCGTCGCGCCAAGCTGTACTACCTCCGCGACAAGGTGGGCAAGGCTGCTCGCATCCCCGAGAAGCGCTAAGAAGATCGCAGCGTCTGTCCACTCGTTTGGACACAAGGGTCACCTTCGGGTGGCCCTTCTTTTTATCTGATTTGCATGCAAGGAGGGCCTGGTATGGCCAACATGACGAGCTCGGTTTCGGCATCGCAGGTTGCCGGTGAGTTGGCGAGCGCCACGTTTGAGGAGATTCCCGCCCTCGTGGAGCATTATCGCGAGGACCCGCGCCAGCAGGTGATCAAGGCTTGCGAACGCGCCCTCAAACGCCATGCCAAAGAGCTTGCCGAGCGCGAGCGCGTCAATGACATGTACGAGCTTATGCATGAGCTTGGCGGCGATGGAGTGGTCGTTGGTGTCGACGAGGTGGGTCGCGGATCGGTGGCCGGTCCTTTGACGGTATGCGCTGTCTGCCTTCCTATGGAGCCGCGCGTCTGGGGCATCAATGATTCCAAAAAGCTCACGCCGGCGCGCCGCGAGTTGCTCTCAGTGAAGATTGCCGAGGTGGCGACGGCGATCGGTTTTTGCCATATCGCGCCTAAGGATATCGATGAGATGGGCATGGCCCGTGCTATCCGTACCGCCGTTGCGGGCGCCGTGGCCGATACGGGGCTCGAGCCCGATTGCGTGCTTATGGATGGCAACCCCTTGGGCGCCGTTCCTAACGAGCGCGATGTGGTGAAGGGCGATGCCAAGATCGCCTGCATCGCCGCGGCGTCCATCATGGCCAAGGTCACGCGTGACGAGATGATGGTCGAGTACGACGCCGAGTATCCCGAGTACCATCTGGCCGAGTCGAAGGGCTATGCGAGCCCCGAGCACATCGAGGCCATTCGCAAACATGGACTTTGTCCGCTGCACCGCGTGAGCTTTTGCGGAAACTTTCTGCAGACTGAGCGCCTTTTCTAGGCCAATTGTGGAGACATGGACCTCTGGGGTTTTATAAACCTGCTGGTAGCGGGCCGTATGCAACACCATTGTTGCGTACGGCCCGTTTTTTGACGGCATTTGGTCAGCTTTTGGTTTGCTTCCGGTACTTACCCGCATGAAAGGTGCCCTCATCATCGGGGCAATGCAGTGTGCGGGAAAGGAGACCCCATGAGTGCCGCAAGCAAAAAGAGCAAGACGCAGCAGCTCAAGGAGCGTTGGGAAAACGGCGAGCTCGACTCCGGGGCGATGACGCCCGAGTTTATCAAGGGACTCAGTCCCCGCGAGCTAGGCATGCTGGGCGAGCTGATCACCATCGACTACTTTAACGAGCGCGGCTACACCTTGCTGGAGCAGGGCTATCGTTGCACCGAGGGCGAGGCCGATCTGGTGCTGCTCGATGAGCTCGACGATGTCGTGGTGATGGCCGAGGTCAAGACCAGACGCGTTTCGCTGGATTGCACCACGCGGGTCTTTCCCGAGGAGGCCGTGGACGCCCAAAAGCAACGCCGCTACCGCCGCATCGCAAGTTGCTATCTCATGGAGCATTATCCGCTCAAGGCGATTCGCTTCGATGCTGTGGGTGTCACCATCCGCGGCGGGCATATCGCCGAGATCGAGCATCAGTACAACGCGTTCGATTGGCAGGTGTCGTGATGGCGTTCGAGACGTTTGCCGTTCACGCGGCCTGCATCCGCGGCGTCGAGGCGATTCACGTCACGGTCGAGGTCTCGCTTGCCGGTGGCGTTCCGGGCATCCAGATGCTCGGCATTCCGAGTATGGAGGTGATGGAGTCACGCGGTCGTATTCGCTGCGCGATGCGCTCCGCCGGGTTCGAGATCCCGCGCTCGGGCATTACCGTTAACCTGGCACCCGGCGATATCCGCAAGACCGGTAGCGGCTTTGACCTGCCCATCGCCATCGCGGTTCTAGCGGCCGATGAGCAGATTCCCCGTGACAACCTCGATCGCTGCCTTATCGCAGGTGAGCTTGGTCTGGACGGTACGGTGCTTCCCGTCAAGGGCGAGGTGGCGTTTCAGCTATTGGCTCGCGACATGGGGCTGTCTTTTATCGCCGGCAGGTCCGACCAGCATGTGCCACTCGCGGGCGTAGATTGCGGCTTTATCGACCATCTGTCTCAGCTTGCTCACGGCATGGGCGATGCCGCACGGCACTACTTGGATTCCGAGGGTGTCGAGGCGACCTTTGAGCCCGAGCTCGACTATGCAGACGTACTGGGGCAGGAAGTCGCTAAACGCGGCATGGCGCTTGCGGCGGCAGGAGAACTCGGCTTGCTCATGATCGGGTCTCCGGGATCGGGCAAGACGATGCTCGCACGCCGTATGACCGGCATCCTGCCCGAGCTTTCCGTTGAGGATCAGCAGGAGGCACTGTGCATCCATTCGGTTTTGGGTGAGAACATTGATGGCTTGTTGGCGGGGCACCGCCCCTTCCGCAGTCCCCACCACAGTATTTCGACCGCAGGCCTTATCGGCGGCGGGCGCCCGGTGCACCCGGGTGAGATCAGCCTTGCTCATGGCGGCGTGCTCTTTTTGGACGAGCTTGCCGAGTTTCCCACTGGCGTGCTGCAGACGCTGCGTCAGCCCATCGAGCGCGGCTACGTGAGGATCGTACGCGTCGACGGGGCTTTTACCTTCCCGTCGCGCTTTCAGCTGCTGGCTGCGAGCAATCCCTGCCCCTGCGGCTTTTTGGGCGATCGCGAGGTGCCGTGTCGCTGCTCGGCGGCGATGGTGGAGCGCTATCGGGCTAAGCTGCGCGGTCCTTTGGCCGACCGTATCGACATGATGATCGATGTGACCCGTCCCGACCCCCAAGTGATTATCGAGGGTGCGGAGGGTATGTCGTCGGCCGAGTTACGTGACTACGTTGTGCGCGGTCGCGCCTTTCGCGCTTGGCGCGAATCCCGTATGGACGATGCGGATGCCGAGGCCGAGGATGACGAGACGCGGTCCATTGACGGCGTCGTTTCGACCTTTGAGCTCGATGATGCGGCGGAGAAGTGTGTGCTCGGCCTGTCGAAGCGCACGCATCTTACGGGTCGCGGCATCGTGCGCCTGGTGCGTATCGCGCGTACAATCGCCGACGTCGCCGAGAGCGAGCAAGTGACGCAGGACCACGTGCTCGAGGCGGCGATGTACCAGGGAAGGAGGGACCAATGATGGCCGAGGGGACCTTCGAGCTGCATCCAGGTAACGCGTTGTATCCCGAGACCGTTTTGGAGCTTTCTGATGTACCTCAGACGCTCTATGTGCGCGGCAACCCCGAGGTGCTTTCGACGCCCGCGCTCTCCATCATCGGCGCGCGAAAGGCCTCGCCGTATGGTCTTGCCGTGGCAGAGCTTGCGGCAAAGGTTGCGGTCGAGGCGGGAGTGACGGTAGTTTCGGGCGGCGCGGTCGGTTGTGACCAGGCCTCGGGTTGGGCTGCGGTCAACGCCGGCGGCAAACACGTCGTGGTAATGGGGACGGGTGCCGACGTGGTCTACCCGCGTTCGAGCGCGGGGCTTATTACGCGCACGCTCGATACGGGTGGCGCGGTCGTGTCGATCTCTCCGTGGGGCATGGGTCCGCGCAAGTTTGCCTTTCCGCGCCGCAATCGCGTGATTGCCGCGCTTTCGCAGGCGCTCTTTGTGTCGGAGGCCGGCATGCCCTCGGGCACGTTCTCGACGGCGGAGGCCGCCATGGACCTGGGGCGCGAGCTGCTTGCGGTACCGGGATCCATCTTGTCACCCGAGTCGCGCGGGACCAACTACCTCATCGCCAACGGGGCCTGCTGCATTATCGACGAGGAATCTATTGAGATGGCCATCTCGCGAATCTACGGCACCTTGCGCTATTCGCGTCCCGATGCGCCCGGTATCGCCGATCTGGACCCCATGCAGCAGACCGTGATGCATGCGCTCATCGCCTCTCCGCTCAAGGTCGACGACATCGCGGCACTCGTGTCGCTCGATGCGGTCGGCGTACTCAAACTCTTGGGTTCGCTTGAACTCGAGGGCCTTATCGAGCGCATGATGGATGGAAGGTATGCGCCCTCCAAGTTTGCCCTTCACGCCCAGACGCCCTTCGGTCACAATGGAAAACGTGTCAATTAGAAAGGTGTTTGCAGATGCAGTTCGATCAGGTGACGGTTGTCGGTGGCGGTCTGGCGGGTTCGGAGTGCGCGATCCAGCTGGCAGACCGCGGGTTTGCCGTAAAGCTGTGCGAGATGCGCCCCCATGTGAGCTCCCCGGCCCACCATACCGATCACCTGGCAGAGCTCGTCTGCTCCAATTCGTTTAAGTCGACCCGTCCGGATTCTGCGGCTGGTTTGCTGAAGGCCGAGCTTGAGCGCATGGGTTCAGTCCTGCTCGATTGCGCCCATCGCGCGGCTGTTCCCGCCGGCGGTGCCCTGGCGGTCGACCGCGTCAAGTTTTCCGAGCTTGTCGAGGCCGAGGTTGCCGCCCGTCCCAATATCGAGGTCGTGCACGGCGAGGTCACGCAGATTCCCGAGGGTCACGTGGTCATTGCCGCGGGCCCGCTGTGTTCACCGGCGCTGAGCGAAGAGGTTATGAAGCTCGTCGGTGGCGATGCCCTGGCATTCTTTGATGCGGCGGCGCCGATCGTCGATGCCTCCACGCTCGATATGGACGTGCTGTTCTCGCAGTCGCGCTACGAGGAGCAGGGGGGCGGCGACTATCTCAACGCTCCGCTCAATAAGGAGGAGTACGAGGCCTTTATCGAGGCGCTTACCACGGCCGACCGCGTGGTGCTCAAAGACTTTGAGGGCGGCGATCTGTTCCAGGCTTGCCAGCCTGCCGAGGAAGTTGCGCGCACCGGCAAGGACGCCATTCGCTTTGGCGCCATGAAGCCCGTCGGCCTCACCGACCCGCGTACCGGACGTCGCCCCTGGGCGGCGATTCAGCTGCGTGCCGAGAACAAGGAGAAGACCGCCTATAACCTTGTGGGCTTCCAGACCAACTTGACCTTTGGCGAGCAGAAGCGCGTCTTCCATATGGTGCCGGGCCTGGAGAACGCTGAGTTCTTCCGCTACGGCGTCATGCACCGCAATACCTTTGTCGACGCCCCGCACGTGCTCGATGGCACCTTTGCCGTGCCTGGTACCGGCGTGCGCCTGGCCGGTCAGATCACCGGCACCGAGGGGTACATGGAAGCCGTGGCGACCGGTCTGCTCGCGGCGCTCAACACCTATGCAGAGGCTATCGGCGCCGATTCCGTCGAGTTGCCCCGCGTGGGCGCCCTGGGTGCGCTCGTGGGCTATGCGACCGATCCTGCCACCGTGGGCTATCAGCCCATGCATGTCAACTTTGGCCTGGTGCCGCCGCTCGAGGACGGTAAGCGCCGCAGCAAGCGCGACCGCTATCAGGCCTATGCGGACCGTGCGCTCGAGGCCCTCGATGCCTACTTGGCCACGCGTTCCGACTTGTTTGGAGGCGACCGGTCATAGCCTTTGACCTGTACGACACCGTCGACTCTTTTATCGCCTATATCGCACGCGTTGAGGGGCTTTCTCCCAACACGGTGACGGCCTATGGCTCGAGACTGGAGCGCTTTGCTGCCTGGTGCGAGCGCGAGGATATTGATGCTTTCGCTGCCGACGTGCGCACCATTCGTCGCTATCTTGCTGAGCTTTCGCGTGAGCAGGTGGCTCCCCGAACGCTTGCGGCGCACCTGTCGGCTATCCGATCTCTCTATCGCTGGATGGCTGCCGAGGGGATTGTCGAGGGCGATGCGGTCTCGGCGATCGCGTCGCCCAAGCTGCCGCGTGACCTGCCGGGCGTCCTTACGACCCAGCAGGTCGAGGCGCTGCTCAAGACGCCTGATACCTCAACACCCGCGGGACTGCGCGATGCGGCGATGCTCGAGTTGCTCTATGCCTCGGGTGCCCGCATCTCAGAGCTTGCGGCGCTCAATGTGGAATCCATCTCATGGTCCGAGCGCACGCTGCGCCTGTGGGGCAAGGGGAGCAAGGAGCGTATCGTCCCTCTGTATCGTCGTGCGCTCGATGTGACGCGTCTCTATATTGAAGAGGGGAGGCCGGAGTTGCTCGCTCGGGCAAAGCGCCGCGACCTCGCTACCGGGCCGCATCCGCTGCTTATATCGGCGCGCGGCAATCGCATGAGCGCCGCGATGCTCCGGCGGCGGTTCCATACGCTGGCGACGCTCGCCGGCATTCCGGCTGACATCGCCCCGCATGCGATGCGCCATACCTTTGCGACCGACTTGCTCGAGGGCGGTGCGGACCTGCGCTCGGTTCAAGAGCTGCTAGGTCATGCGAGCCTGTCCACGACGCAGATCTACACGCATCTCACACCCGATCGGCTTAAACGTGCCGTGGCTCAAGCCCATCCCCGCGGCGAATAGTGGCTGGGACGTCCCGCGCCGCACTCAGGTGTGTGGTTTTGATTGCGGGTTGGCAGGAAGAGGCATTCCTGCTATCATTCATCGGGTTGCTTCACGGCAACATGTTTTTATCACGCACGCGCGGCTACTTCATACCGTGGTGCCCGGGCTTTGGTAGCACATGTCCGGGTTGGTTTTGGAGGATGACCCCGCGCGGAGGCAAACCACAGGAGGTTTAACATGGCTACCAAGATTAATATCCGCACCCTGCTCGAGGCCGGCTGCCACTTCGGTCACCAGACCCGTCGCTGGAACCCCAAGATGAAGCCGTTCATCTTCGGTGAGCGCAACGGCATCTACATCCTCGACCTCAAGCAGACCATCCTTGACGCCGACCAGGCCTACACCTTCGTCAAGAACGTCGCCAAGGGTGGCAACGTGCTGTTCGTCGGCACCAAGAAGCAGGCTCAGGAGGCCGTCAAGAACGCTGCTGAGCGCGCCAACATGCCTTACATCAACCAGCGTTGGCTCGGCGGTATGCTGACCAACTTCGTCACCATCCGCTCCCGCATCAACCGCATGGAGGAGCTCGAGGCCATGGTCGAGGACGGCCGCATGGCTGTTCTGCCCAAGAAGGAGCAGGCTGTTCTCGGCAAGGAGCTCACCAAGCTCCAGACCAACCTCGGTGGCGCCCGCGACATGAAGGGTCTGCCCCAGGCTCTCTTCGTCATCGACACCAAGCGCGAGGAGAACGCCATCAAGGAGGCTCAGCGCCTGAACATCCCCGTCGTCGCTCTGATCGACACCAACTCCGATCCCGACGAGGTCGAGTACGGCATCCCCTGCAACGATGACGCTATCTCCGCTGTCACCCTTATGTGCGAGCTCATGGCCGACGCTTGCCTCGCTGGCTCCGGCAAGGAGCAGGTCTCCGAGGCCGAGATGGCCGCTGAGCCCAAGGCCGAGTAAATCAGTCTTAGTTAATTCTTTTTCATCTCTTTGAAAGGAACCACAATGGCCCAGATTACCGCCGCTATGGTCAAGCAGCTCCGCGAGATGACCGACTCCCCGATGATGGAGTGCAAGAAGGCTCTCGTCGAGGCTGACGGCGACATGGACGCCGCTGTCGACGTTCTGCGTAAGAACGGCCTTGCCAAGGCTGCCAAGAAGGCTGGCCGTGAGACCAACGAGGGCGCTGTCGCCGCGTTCGTCTCCGAGGATGGCAAGACCGGCGCTCTGCTCGAGCTCTCCTGCGAGACCGACTTCGTTGGCTCTAACGCCAAGTTCACCGGCTTTGCTTCCAAGGTCGCTGAGGTTGTCGCTACCACCGAGCCGGCCGATGTCGACGCTCTGCTCGAGAAGCCGATGGGCGAGGAGACCGTTTCCTCCGAGCTCACCGAGATGATTCACATCATGGGCGAGAACATGAAGATCTCCCGCTTCGCCGCCCGCAAGGCCGAGAACGGCGCGCTCGCTTCTTACATCCACATGGGTGGTAAGATCGGTGTCCTCGTCGAGTTCGCCTTCGAGAAGGCCGAGACCGCTCAGGCTGAGTCCTTCAAGACCTTCGCTCACGACGTTGCCCTTCAGGTTGCCGCCGTCGCCCCGATCTGCGCTACCCGCGATCAGGTTCCGGCCGAGACCGTCGAGCACGAGAAGCAGATCTACATGGCTCAGGCTGCCGAGTCCGGTAAGCCCGAGGCTATCCAGGAGAAGATGGCTGTCGGCCGTCTGGAGAAGTTCTACAAGCAGTCCGTGCTCACCGAGCAGGAGTTCATCAAGGACAGCTCCCTCACCATCAAGAAGTACGCTGAGCAGGTCTCCAAGGAGCTCGGCGACACCATTACCGTCGTTGCCTTTGACCGTCTGGTCCGTGGCGAGTAAATAAGCTCTTGTAGCTGGTAATGAGCAGGCTGTGGGTTTTACTCACAGCCTGCTTTTTCATGGCTCTTCTTAGAGCCTTTGATAGAATGTTGAGAGTTCAATCTAAAGGAGGATCGCTTTGTCCGACATCCGATATAAACGCGTGCTTCTTAAGCTTTCCGGCGAAGCACTGATGGGCGACGGCCAATATGGCATCGACCCCAAGGTTACCGACCATCTTGCCAAGCAGGTCAAGGAACTGCTCGCCGTTGGCCATGAGGTCGGCGTCGTTGTCGGCGGCGGCAATATTTTCCGCGGCATGGCCGGCGCTGCCGGTGGCATGGAGCGTGCTCAGGCCGACTACATGGGCATGCTGGCAACCGTTATGAACGCGCTTGCCCTGCAGGATGCCTTCGAGCATAACGATGTTCCCTGCCGCGTGATGAGCGCTATCCAGATGAACGAGATCTGCGAGCCCTATATTCGCCGTCGCGCCATCAACCACCTTTCCAAGGGCAACGTCGTTATTTTTGCCGCCGGTTCGGGCAATCCGTACTTTACGACCGACACCGCCGCGGCTCTTCGTGCGTGCGAGATCGGCGCCGAGATTCTGATTAAAGCCACCAAGGTTGACGGCATCTACGACAAGGATCCCGTCAAGTGCGCCGATGCCGTCCGTTTTGACAAGATTACCTATCACGAGGTTCTCGTCCGCGGTCTGCAGGTTATGGATTCCACGGCTACGGCACTGTGCCAGGACAACCGTATGCCGATTTTGGTCCTCAACATCGATGGCGAGGACACCGTCAAGCGCGCGCTTTCGGGTGAGCCCGTCGGCACGCTCGTCTATCAGGAGGATTAAGCATGGCAGAGAACATCACCGCCCACATGGACAAGTCGCTCGAGTCCCTCAAGCATAACTTCTCCAAGGTTCGTACCGGCCGCGCCAATGCCAACATTCTGTCCGACATCTCCGTCGATTATTACGGTGTTCCCACGCCGGTCACGCAGGTTGCCGCCGTCAAGACCCCCGAGGCCCACATGCTGCTCATCGAGCCGTGGGACAAGGCACTCATCAACGCTATCGTCAAGGCCATCGGCGCTTCCGATCTGGGTATTACCCCCAACTCCGATGGCACCGTCGTTCGTCTTCCGTTCCCGGCTCCCACTGAGGAGCGCCGTCGCGAGCTCGTCAAGGAGTGCCGCGAGTACGCCGAGCAGGCCAAGGTGTCTATCCGTAACATCCGTCGCGACTTCAACAACAAGCTCGAGCGCGATGAGGAGCTCACCGAGGACGATGTCCGTCGCGAGCAGGCCAAGGTCCAGAAGCACACCGATGAGTATGTCGCCAAGGTCGAGGAGCTTCTGAAGGAAAAAGAAGCCGAGGTCATGGAGATCTAAGGTGCAATACGACGAGCATAAACTGGTCGAGTACTTTGCCGACGCCCCTGCGGGCGTCGGTTTTTCCGACCTTGACCTCAATAACATTCCGCACCATATCTCGTGCATCATGGACGGCAACGGTCGTTGGGCCACATCGCGCGGTCTTGCGCGCACTGAGGGCCACAAGGCGGGTATCGTCTCCCTTCGCGAGATTATTACCGCCTGCGTGCGTCTTGGCGTCGACGTGCTTTCTGCCTATGCGTTTTCTACCGAAAACTGGAACCGCCCGCAGCATGAGGTCAACGTCTTGATGCATCTGTTTGCCAAGACGTTTATCGACGAGCTGCCGCTTCTGAAGCGCGAAAACGTGCGCGTTGTCTTTTTGGGTGACATTTCCGCGCTGCCCAAGAAGACCCGCGATGTTTTTGAACGCGGTCTTGCCGAGTGCGCCGATCACACCGGGATGACGCTGGCGCTTGCCGTCAACTACGGCGCGCGTGCCGAGATTACCCGCGCTGTCCGTCAGATCGCACTCGACGCTGCCGCCGGTAAGATCGATCCTGGCGCAATTGATGACGACATGGTGGCTTCCCACCTCTATACCGCCGGTCTTCCCGATCCTGAGCTTGTGATTCGCACCTCTGGTGAGCTGCGCCTTTCGAACTATCTGCTGTGGCAGGTGGCTTATTCCGAGTTCTACGTCACCGATACCTATTGGCCCGACTTTGATCGCTGGGGCCTTGTCGACGCCATTTTGGCCTATCAGGGCCGTGACCGTAGGTTTGGTGGACTAAGCAAGACCGAGGAGGCTTAATCGTGTCCGATCGTCCCAAGGCATCTGCTCCCAAGACGCCTGCGCGCAAAGCTGCCACTGCGGGAGTGCCTGCAGCGAAGAGCGGCACCGGTTCGTGGCTGGCGGGCTTTATTACCCGTGCCGCTGCCGGTATCGTCTACGCCGTTGTCTTTATCTTGTGCTTGGTTTTGGGTATTGTGCCCACGGCCATCTTTGTTTCTGTCATGAGCGGTCTGTGCTGCTATGAGTTTTTCCGCATGACAAGGCTCGATGGCAAGATGGCTAACGAGCGCATGGGTATCGCTGCCGCCGTACTCTTTCCGCTGTCGGCGTTGGGCGATTCGACGTTGCTGAATGCCCTGCTTTTTGCCCTGATGCTCGCTGTGGGCATTTGGTATGTCTGGTCGCCGCGTACCCGCATCTCTGATGTGGCCGTGACGCTCATGGGCCCCATCTACACTGGCTTTATGCTGTCGGCCATCGTGCTGCTGCGCGATGCCGTGCCCGGTTTTGCCGGCGCCCTGCTTTCGGTGGGCGTTTGCGCGTCCCTTTGGGTCTCCGATTCGTTTGCCTACATCGTGGGTAGCCGTATCGGCAAACACAAGATGGTTCCCAAGATCTCTCCCAAAAAGAGCTGGGAGGGGTTTGTCGGCGGCATTTTGGGCTCTGTGTTGATCTGGCTCATCCTGTGGGCAACGCACTTCTATAAGCTGAGCCTGCCCTATGCGCTGCTGTGCGGCGTGGTGGTGTCCATTTTGGGCGTTATCGGCGACCTTATCGAGTCGCGCATCAAGCGCGGTGTGGGCGTTAAGGATTCCGGTAACCTTATCCCGGGCCACGGCGGCATGCTCGATCGTAGCGATTCGCTCATCTTTGGCTGCATCACCGCGCAGCTGATGCTGATGATCGGAGGCGTGCTGTAATGTCATTCCAGACGACGTATGGCCCCGATGGACGCCTCCGTGTTGCCATCCTGGGTTGTACGGGCTCCATCGGCACCCAGGCGCTCGATGTGTGCCGTCAGCATGCCGATCGCCTGCAGGTGACGGCGCTGTCCGTTAACTCCAGTACCTCCGAGCTCGTTGCCGCTGCCCGCGAGTTCTCGGTTCCGGCGGTTGCCGTGGCCGATGTCGCTCATGGCGATGACGCCGTGCTGCAGGAGTTGCCCGAGGGAACGAAGCTCGGCGTTGGCGCGCAGGCGGTTTGCGAGCTCGCGCGTCGCGACGATGTCGACTGCGTGCTCGTTGCTATTGTGGGCGCCGCCGGTCTCGAGGCGAGCCATGCGGCCTTGACCTCAAATAAGCGCCTTGCCCTTGCCAACAAGGAGTCCCTCGTCGTCGGTGGCGACTTGCTTATGCCGTTGGCGCAACCGGGCCAGCTTATTCCAGTCGACTCTGAGCACTCCGCCATCTACCAGTGCTATCTGGGGGAGAACCCGCGCGAGGCTCATTGTATTTGGCTCACCTGCTCGGGCGGTCCGTTCTTTGGCCGCACGCGCGACGAGCTCGACCGCGTGACGCGTGCCGATGCCCTCGCACATCCCACGTGGGCCATGGGTGCCAAGATCACCATCGACTCCGCCACCCTCATGAACAAGGGCCTGGAGCGCATTGAGGCCATGCATCTGTTTAACTGCGACCTCGATTTCATTAACGTGGTCGTGCAGCGTCAGTCCAAGATTCACTCTATGGTCGAGTTTGCCGACGGCTCCGTGATGGCGCATCTCGGTGCTTCCGACATGCGTATTCCCATCCAGTTCGCGTTCTCGTATCCCGAGCGTTGGGATACCCCGGCGCCTCGTATCGATTTCCGTGAGCTGGGGCAGCTCACGTTTGATGCTGCCGACATGGATACCTTCCGCTGCCTGGCACTGGCCGAGCGTGCCGGCAAGACGGGTGGCACCATGCCGTGCGTGCTCAATGCCGCCAACGAGGTCGCCGTCGATGCCTTCCTGCACGATGGCTGCAGCTTTACCGATATCGATCGCATTGTGGAATCCTGCATGGATGCCCACGATATGCAGGCGGTCGACTCGTTTGAGCAGCTTCGCGACATCGATGCGTGGGCGCGTGAAAAGGCTGCGCAGGTGCTCGCCGCAACCCGTTCCTAACCCATAAGGATTGCTTTTTCGTTTTATGGATACTGTTCTGAGCGTTCTTTCATCGGTCTTTTGGGGCCTGCTGATGCTTTCCGTCCTCGTGTTTTTGCACGAGGGTGGCCACTTTTTGGCGGCGCGTGCCTGCGGCGTCCGTGTGACCGAGTTCTTTTTGGGCCTGCCGTGCCGCTTTGACATCCATTACACGTCGCGTCGCATTGGAACCAAGTTTGGCGTGACCCCGCTGCTGCTGGGTGGCTACGCTGCCATCTGCGGTATGGATCCGACCGATGTCTCGTGCGCCGATCGCGTGCTCGCGGCTATCTACCGTCATGGTCGCGTGACCGTGGCCGACCTTGCTGTCGAGCTCGAGCTTTCCGAGGAGGATGTGCTCGAGGCTTGTGCTCTGTTGCTGGGCTGGGGCTCCATCGCACCTTGGTATGAGGAAGGGGAGAAGCCCTCACCGAGCTACTATCCCACTAAGTATCAGACACTGCCTCGAGACGCTGCGGGTTACACCACCTTTGACGGCCGCCGGTTCGATCGAGAGCATGCGACTGCCGAGGGCGATGTGTGGGAGCTGCCGTGCGGCGAGGCTGATTTCTTGGCGCAAGAGCGCTCGCACACTTATCTTGGCCAGGGCTTTCTCAAGCGCGCCTTTATGCTGCTCGCGGGCATTCTCGTCAATATCCTGACGGGTTTTTTGCTCCTTATGAGCATCTATTCCATTACGGGTGTCACCGTGCCGATGGATACCAACGTGATCGGTCAGGTTGACGAGGGGTCTATTGCCGCCAAGGCGGGTATCGAGGGCGGCGACGCGATCCTTTCGGTTGACGGAGTATCGTGCTCTACCTGGATGGACGTTTACGATGCCATCGGCAAGGCTGCCGGTAAGGACGATATCGCCATCGAGTACGAGCGTGACGGCAAGCAGCATTCGACCACGGTTGCGCTCAAAGAGGATGAGCGCCTAGGTGTGTATGCCTCTACGCAGGTGGTCCGTTTAGACCTCATCACGTCGGCTCGCCTGTCTTTCTCCTATGTCGTGCAGACAGCGGAGGGCGTGATGCGCCTACTCCAGCCGCAGCATACGATGGAGATTCTCGACCAGTCCTCGTCGATCATGGGTATTAGCGTTATGTCCTCACAGGCTGCTGCTGCCGGCCCTGCCACGTTCCTTTCGTTTGCCGCCCTCATTTCGTTCTCGCTTGGCTTTATGAACCTGCTGCCCATCCCACCACTCGATGGCGGCAAGCTGGTCATCGAGATCATTCAAAAGATTGCTGGCCGCGAGCTTCCGCTCAAGGTCCAGACGATTGTGAGCTATGTGGGCATCGCGCTCTTTGCGCTGCTGTTTGTCTATATGCTTCGTTCCGACATCCTTCGATTTATTCTGTAGGGGAGTGTTTGGATTGTCTTTATCCCATCCTTTGCCTCGCGAGTTGACGCGCCCCGTGCATGTGGGCGGTGTGCAGATCGGTGGCGGCGCGCCGGTGGTGGTCCAATCCATGACCTGCACCGATACCGCTGATGCCCAGGCAACGCTTGCGCAAGTGTGCGCGTTGGCGCAGGCTGGCTGCGATATCGTGCGTGTGAGCGTGCCCACCGAGGCCGCGCTTGAGGGTTTCCGCACCATCTGTGCCGAGTCTCCGGTGCCAATCGTTGCCGATATCCACTTTAACCACAAGCTGGCCATTGGCGCTGTGGAGGCCGGTGCCGCTAAGCTCCGCATCAATCCCGGTAATATCGGCGATTGGGCCAAGGTCGATGCTGTCATCGATGCCGCGGGTGCTGCGGGCTGCGCAATTCGCATCGGTGTCAACGCTGGTTCGCTTGAGCAGGATATCGCCGAGCGCGACGACCTCACGCAGCCCGAAAAGCTCGTGATGTCGAGCGAGCGCTTCGTCAAGCACTTTGAGGACCGCGGCTTTACGAACATTGTGCTTTCGGCCAAGGCCCATAGCGTGCAAACGACGCTCGATACCTATCGAGCCCTGTCGCGTGAGATTCCCCACGTTCCGCTTCACCTGGGCGTGACGGAGGCGGGGACCAAGCTCCAGGGCACCATCAAGAGCTCTGTAGGCTTGGGTATCTTGCTTTCCGAAGGCATTGGCGACACCATGCGTGTGTCGCTCACAGCCGATCCGGTTGAGGAGCCGCCGGTTGCCTGGGGTATTCTGCAGTCGTTGGGCCTGCGTCGCCGTGGCCCCGAGATTGTCTCGTGCCCCACGTGCGCCCGCTGCCAGGTTAACCTTATTCCCATTGCCGAGGAAGTAACCGAGCGGCTTAAGAACTATACCGCGCCGCTTTCGATTGCCGTTATGGGATGTGCCGTTAATGGCCCCGGCGAGGCTTCTGATGCCGACCTGGGCGTTGCTTGCGGACGTGGTCAGGCCTTGCTCTTTTCGCATGGCCAGATCATTGGTAAAGTAGCTGAGGACCAAATTGTCGACGCGCTTATGGCAGAGGTCGACAAGCTTATTGAGGAGAAATAAATGACCCGAGCAATGTATATGTCTAAGCTCTATGCGCCGACGCTTAAAGAGGATCCGGCGGACGCTGAGCTCGCCAGTCACCGCCTGCTGCTCCGTGCCGGCATGATCCGCAAGGAGGCCGCCGGCCTGTATTCCTACCTGCCGCTTGCCTGGCGCTCGATCCGTAAGATCGAGAACATCGTGCGCGACGAGATGGACGCTGCCGGCGCCCAGGAGCTTATGATGCCTATCATGGTCGACGCCGAGTTGTGGCGCGAGTCCGGCCGCATCGACGCCTATGGCAAGGAGCTTGTGCGCTTTGACGACCGTCATGGTCGCGAGTTCGTCCTGGGCCCCACGCACGAGGAGACCGTCACGGCCCTGGTGCGCAACGACTATCTCTTATACACATCTGACGCTGCCGACG
>UQNU01000043.1 GCA_900542555.1 uncultured Collinsella sp. | reverse complement strand
CGCCGAATGCTCGCCATCGAAATTTATCGATGGCCTATTTCAGACTGTAATGGGTAACCGCCCCCCCGCTGTGGTGCAAACGAACCTGTCCCCCTTACACCAAAAAGGGCACCGACCGCGATGGTCGACGCCCTTTCTTGTTAGACGCTATAAAGCCCAGCGCTTATTTGTTGACCTGACCGGCGCGGACGGCGGCCTTCTTGCGGTCGGTGGCGTTGAGCAGACGCTTGCGCAGGCGGATGTTCTTGGGAGTAATCTCGACCAGCTCGTCGTCGGCGATGTACTCCAGCGCCTCCTCCAGCGAGAAGGTGCGGGGCGGCACCAGCTGGACGGAGATATCGGAGGTCGAGGAACGCTGGTTGCCCAGGTTCTTGGTACGGGCGATGTTGACGACCATGTCGCCGGCCTTGCTGCGCTCGCCCACGATCATGCCCTCGTAGCACTCGGTGCCCGGCTCAACAAACAGCTGGCCGCGCTCCTGCAGCGTGCCCAGAGCGTAGGCAACGGCCTTCTCGGTGGTCATGGAGATCATGGCGCCGTTCTGACGGTTACCAATCTCGCCGGCGTAAGGACCGTACTCCAGGAAAGTGTGGTAGAAAACGCCCTCGCCGTGGGTGACGTTCATGATGCGGTTCTTAAGGCCCATGATGCCGCGCGTCGGGATCTTAAACTCGAGGTGCGTCACGATGCCCGAGGTATCCATGCTCGTCATGATGCCGCCGGAGGTGCCGAAGACCTCAACGACCTTGCCTGAGTACTCGTCCGGGCACTCAACGACGGCCTGCTCGACAGGCTCCATCTTGTTGCCGTTCTCGTCCTTCTTAAACAGAACGCGGGGACGGCCGACCTGGAACTCAAAGCCCTCGCGGCGCATGGACTCCATCAGAACAGACAGGTGCAGGATGCCGCGGCCCGAGACCTCGACGCCGCTCTTGTCCTCGAGCTCCTCAATCTTCATAGTCACGTTGTTCTCGGCCTCGTTGAACAGGCGCTCCTTAAGCTGACGGGCGCCCACGATGTCGCCGTCACGGCCGACGAGCGGGGAGGTCGAAGCCTCAAAGACGATGGACAGGGTCGGCGGGTCGATCTCGATGGGCTCGAGTTCAACGGGGTTCTCGGGATCGGTGTAGACATCGCCGATATCGGTGCGATCGATGCCCACGACGGCGGCGATGTCACCGGCGCCGACTTCCTGGCACTCGGTGCGGCCCAGGTAGTCGAAGGTAAAGAGCTGCTTGACGGTAGCGGTGGCGCTGGAACCGTCATTCTTGACAACCAGGATCTGGTCGCCCTGGTGGATGGTGCCGGAGTACACGCGACCGATGCCGATACGGCCAACGAAGTTGGAGTGGTCGATGGTCACGCACTGCATGGCCAGCGGGGCGTTCTCGTCAACCTCGGGCGCGGGCATGTCGTCGATAATCATATCGAGCAGCGGGTACATGTCCATGTTGCCGTCGTTGGGGTCAAGACGGGCAAAGCCGTTCATGGCGCTGGCGTAGACCACGTGCTCCATGGCGAACTCAAGCTGGTCGTCGGTGGCGCCCAGGTCGGCCATGAGGTCCAGGCAGTCGTTGTAGGCCTTCTCGGGGTTGGCGCCCGGACGGTCGATCTTGTTGATGACGATCATGATCTTAAGGCCGGTGTCGATAGCGTGACGCAGCACGAAGCGGGTCTGGGGCATGGGGCCCTCAAAGGCGTCGACCAGCAGCAGGGCGCCGTCGGCCATACGCAGCACGCGCTCGACCTCGCCGCCAAAGTCGGCGTGGCCCGGGGTGTCGATGACGTTGATCTTGACGTCCTTGTACTCGATAGAGATGTTCTTGGCGAGAATCGTAATGCCGCGCTCGCGCTCCTGGTCGTTGGAATCCAGGACGCGGTCCTCGACCTGCTGGTTGGCACGGAAGGCGTCCGTGGCACGCAGGAGCTTGTCGACCATCGTCGTCTTGCCGTGGTCGACGTGAGCGATGATGGCGATGTTCCTCAGATTGTCTACGCGCATGTAGTTCCCCTATCTTCTATCTATATACAACCGGCACGCGTATGCGACCCACCCAGCAATGCAACGCTCGGCGGGAATATTGAGCCTTTTACCGAAAACTCGTTTATTTTAGCGATTTTAGATGAGAGGGGTTTCCTCACCTGCAGGTTCAGGGTCGCTCCACATAAAACCATCGCCGGCGCCCATGCCCTCATACAGCACATATGCCGAAAAACCGCTCTCGAGCGTGGTTTCGAAGAAGCTCACGAGCAGAGCATCGTGATAGCCGCCGTCAATCTCGACGCAGCCGGTGTAGCCGATGGCATAGCGAGCGATACGGCCCAGGCCCTCGTCCTTAAGACCCATCTTGTGCTCGGAGATAAAGTTGGTGGCCGCCTCGAGGCACGCCTCTTCGCCGTCCTCGTCGAGCGCCGCCAGATAACGGTTGGAAGCGGCGTCCTCAATTGCCACGACCACGCCAGGGTTTTCACCGGCGGCAAGGTCGTCCAAGAACGCGCCGATCAGATCGCACACCATGGCGTCGAGCTCGGCGGAGACGTTACCGGCGTCCTGCATATCCTGTGCCATCTTTAGACCTTCCCATCGAGTCTGGCGTCGTTACAGTTCTTGTGCCTCAGCAGCGATCTTAGCGGCAGCGTCGCGGGCGCGCATCATATCCATCGCGCGCTTGTCGAGTACCTTGATCTGACTGGTCAGCATGACCGCATCGACCACGCCCCAGATCATAAGGCCCGTAGAGATCGAAAACCCAAGCGCACCAACTGTACCACGAAGGCGCGAACAGATTGCCGCGACAAGGGCGGAGACGACAACCATCTTGATAAACGAGCCGCGGCGTTCGCGAAGCGTGCGGGCCTGCGTCACATAGGCAATGCGAGCCGCCTCAGAAGCCTCCGAGCGCATCTGGGCCTCGCGCGCAATGGTCGCCGCCTCAGCCGACATACCGCCGGCCATCAGCGAACGTTCCGCAGCCTGGACGCCCCGCATTTAGAAGTCATCGGGGGAGAGCGTATGGACGAACTCGTCGAACTTCTCGAACTCTTGCTCGTCGTCGACTTCCTCGGCATGGCCAGAAACGGTGCCCAGGCGATTCATGATGTCGTCTTCAACGAACATGGGGGCATTACTGCGTACGGCGAGGGCGATGGCGTCGCTCGGACGCGCATCGATCTTATGCTCGTTGCCATCGGCCAACATGACAACCGTCGCGTAAAACACGGGCGGCTCGGCGCGAACGATTTCGATGCGTTCGAGCTTGGCACCCAGGGCACCAACAGTATCGAGCAACAGGTCATGGGTAATCGGGCGCTCGGCGCGACCGCTATCGATGCCGCGGCTGATGGCAGCAGCTTCAAACGAACCAGTCTGAATGGAAAGGGAACGCAGTGGCGCGGGCGAGTCCGATTTGCTGCAGCGCTCGCGAAGCACGATAAGCGATGGCACGGGACCGGCGGCCATGACGATGGTCTCTATGTCGACACGAACCATGGAACACCTCCGGTACGTAGCGGTTAACACGCGGCAGTCCGCCGCATTGAATAGCTATACTACCCAAACTTTCGCACAGCACACAAAACCAAAATGAGATTTATCGCAGACAAGAAAAAAGCCCCGAGGCAATGCCCCAGGGCTCTTCACAGTTTTGATGGTGGACCTGACAAGATTCGAACTTGTGACCTCCCGGTTATCAGCCGGACGCTCTAACCAACTGAGCTACAGGTCCATCGCGCAAGGGATATATTAGACGAGTCGTTACGCGCGCGTCAACAACTTTTTTTGAAAATCTTTGAAGGGTGTTCGCCCCGGTCGCACGGCGGCATGTGAAGTCGCCTACTCGGACAGTCCTGACTCGCACAGAGAGCACATTAAGTGCTCTCTGGCTCGTGCGGAACTCGCGATCGACTTCACATGCCGCCGTGCGACCGGGGCGAACACGAGTCCCAAGGTTTTCAAAAAAGCGGTCGGCGCGCAGTGCGCCGACCGCCGATATATGGGGTCTGATATTTTCTACCAGCCAGGGCCTCTTACTCGTCGAGGAGATCTTCTGGCATGTCGTTGCCGTCGCCTAGATCGACAGGGGTTTCTTCGGAAGCAGAGCCGTTTTCTGTGGCTTCGCCTTCGGGCTTTTCCTTGGCTGCCGTCATGCGGGCGACAGCGCATACGCGGTCGTTGTCGTCGACGGTCATCATCTTGACGCCCTGGGTGGCGCGGCCGGTCTGGCTGATCTCGTCGGTCTTGACGCGAATGACCGTCGCGCCCTCCGTCACGATGAACAGCTCGTGCTGCGGGCCCACCGTCTTCATGGCCGCGAGGTTACCCTTACGCTCGGTCATTTGAATGGTGTAGACGCCCTGACCGCCGCGATTCTGCTCCGGGTAGTCCGCGACCGGCGTGCGCTTGCCGTAGCCGCGCTCGGTGATGACGAATAGATCGCCGTTGCCGTTAGTGACTTCCATGCCCAGAACGCTCACGCCGTCCTTCAGACCGATACCGCGAACGCCGCTGGTATCGCGGCCGGTGGCGCGCACCTGCTCCTCGGAGAACATGATCGCCTTGCCCGCGGTGGTGGCCAGGATAATCTTGTCGCCCTCGCGCACGCGGCGCACGTTCAGCAGCGCGTCGTCGTCACGCAGGTTGATAGCGATCAGGCCGTCGCGACGGCTGCGGTCATATGCGCTCATCACGGTCTTCTTGACCATGCCGCTCTTGGTGGCAAACATCAGGTACTCGTCGGCCGGGAACTCGCGGCAGCTGATGACGCTCGCGATCTTCTCGCCGTCCTCAAAGGGCAGCAGGTTGACGATCGCGGTACCGCGCGCCTGGCGCGTACCCACCGGCAGCTCGTGCACCTTCAGGCGATAGACCTTGCCCTTGCTCGAGAAGAACAGCACGTACTCGTGCGTGGACGCGATGAACATCTCGTCGATAACGTCGTCCTCTTTGAGGTTGACGCCCGATACGCCCTTGCCGCCGCGCTTCTGGGCGCGGTAGGCAGCCACCGGGATACGCTTGACATAGCCGGTGTGGGTGATGGTCACGACCATGTCCTCGTCGGCGATGAGGTCCTCGACATCCAGGTTCTTCTCAACCTGGCTGATCTCGGTGCGGCGCTTGTCGCCAAACTTCTTGGAGATCTCGCGCATCTCTTCCTTGATGACGCCCAGGATCTTCTCCTCATGCGCCAGCAGGTCCTCGTAGTAGGCGATGGCGCGGCGCAGGCCGTCCAACTCTTCTTGGATCTTGTCGCGCTCCAGGCCGGTCAGGCGGCGCAGCTTCATCTCGAGGATGGCCGTGGTCTGTTCGGGCGTAAAACCAAAGCGCTCGATCAGGCGGCTGCTGGCCTCGGAGTCGGTCTGCGAGGAGCGGATGATGCTAATGACCTCGTCGATATGGTCAAGGGCCATCAGGTAACCCTCGAGGATATGCGCGCGGGCCTGGGCCTTCTTAAGGTCGAAGCGGGTGCGGCGGGTAACTACGTCGACCTGGTGGTCGATGTAGTGCTGCAGCATCTCGCGCAGGCTCAGGCATTTGGGAACGCCGTTGACAAGCGCCAGGTTGTTGGCGCCAAAGGTCGTCTGCAGCGAGGTGTACTTATACAGGTTGTTGAGCACGACCTGCGGAATGACGCCCTTCTTGAGCTCGATGACCAGACGGATGCCCTTCTGGTTGGACTCATCGCGCATATCCGAGATGCCCTCAATGCGCTTGTCGTTGACGAGTTGGGCGATCTTCTCCTGCAGGGTGCCCTTGTTGACCATGTAGGGAATCTCGGTAAAGACCAGGCGGCTGCGGCCGGTCTTGGTGGACTCCACATGTGCCTTGGCACGCACGGTAATGGAGCCGCGGCCGGTCTCGTAGCTCTGCTTAATGCCGGCGCTGCCCATGATGATGGCGCCGGTGGGGAAGTCCGGACCGGGCATGATCTGCATGAGCTCGTCGACGGTGGCGTCGGGGTTGTCGATCAGGTAGCAGGTGGCCTCGATCGCCTCGGTGAGGTTATGCGGGGCGATGTTGGTGGCCATGCCGACGGCGATGCCCTGGCTGCCGTTGACCAGCAGGTTGGGGAAGCGCGCAGGCAGCGCCACGGGCTCGGCGAGCGATTCGTCGTAGTTGGGCTGCCAGTCGACGGTATCCTTCTGCAAGTCACGCAGCAGTTCCATGGCGGGCTTGGCCAGGCGGCTCTCGGTGTAACGCATGGCCGCCGCGCCGTCGCCGTCGATGTTACCGAAGTTACCGTGACCGTCGATGAGCGGCGTGCGCATGGAGAACCACTGCGCCAGGCGGACCATGGCCTCGTAGACCGCGGAATCGCTATGCGGGTGGTACTTACCGATAACTTCGCCGACCGTCCAAGCTGACTTCTTGTGCGGGCGGTTGGGGTAGATGCCGCTCTCGTTCATCGCGTACAGGATGCGGCGGTGCACCGGCTTTAAGCCGTCGCGCACGTCCGGCAGGGCGCGCGCCGTGATGACCGACATCGAATACTCGATGAACGACTGCTTCATCTCGCGGCCAAACTCCGAAATCTGGAGCTGGCCGCCGTTGATATCCTCGCCGGCCGAGGCGCCACGGTCGACTTCGCCAAAGCTCTCCTCGAGCTCGGCGTCGTCTTCTTCCTCATCATCATCGGCATCGGGGTTATAGGCGTCCGGGTCGCCGTCCTCGCCCTGCTCAGCACGGGCAAGCAGGCGCTTCAGATCGTCGGGCATACCGGCATCGCCGGCCTCGCCCATACCCTCGTTGTTGTTGATATCGTCTGCCACGTTACCTCCTCTTAAGCATCAAGGAAACGCGCGTCATGCGCATGTTTTTCAATGTACTCGCGGCGATAGCCGACCTCGGAACCCATGAGCTCGCGCACGGCGCGGTCCGCCACCACGGCGTCCTCGATCGACACACGCTGCAGGATGCGGGTCTTGGGGTCCATCGTCGTCGAGGCAAGCTGCTTGGGGTCCATCTCGCCCAGGCCCTTGTAGCGCTGGACGGTATAGCCCTTGCGCTTTTTGGTGATCTTGCCGTCCTTGGCCTTGCCGTCCTCGTCGTTATCGTCGGGGTTCAGGCCCAGGCTCTGGATGGTGTCGCGCAGGATCTCGTCTTCGGGCTGGCGGCCGTTGGGATACACGTAGTGAATCTTGTTGCGCACCTTAATGCCAAAGATGGGCGGGCAGGCGACATAGACGTAGCCGGCATCGATCAGCGGACGCATGTACTTGTAGAAGAACGTCAGCAGCAGGATGCGGATATGTGCACCGTCGACGTCTGCATCGGTCATGATGATGATCTTGTGGTAGCGCGCCTTGGTGATATCGAAGTCGCCGCCGTCGCCGGCGCTCGTCGTGACGCCACAGCCGATCGCGGTAATCAGCGACTGGATGGTGTCACTCGAGAACGCGCGATGGTCACCAACGCGTTCGACGTTCAAAATCTTGCCGCGCAGGGGCAGAATCGCCTGGATGTCTCGGCGACGGCCGTCCTTGGCCGAACCGCCTGCCGAGTCGCCCTCTACGATGAAGAGCTCGGTCAGCTCGGCATCGCGCACCGAGCAGTCGGCGAGCTTACCGGGCAGGGACGCCGTCTCGAGCAGGCTCTTGCGGCGGGTCGCCTCGCGCGCCTTGCGGGCGGCATTGCGCGCCTTGCAGGCCTGCTGCGCCTTCTTGACGATCTCGCGAGCGGGCTTAGGGTGCTCCTCGAGGTAATCGGCAAGGCCGTCGGTCACGATCTTGAGCGTCAGCGCGCGCATATAGGAGCTGCCGAGCTTGGCCTTGGTCTGGCCCTCAAACTGCGGATCGGGCAGCTTGACCGAGATAACGGCCGAAAGGCCCTCGCGCACATCGTCGCCGGTCAGATTGGCGTCTTTTTCCTTGAGCAGGTTCTGCTTGCGCGCATAGTCGTTGATCACGCGGGTGAGCGCGGTGCGGAAGCCCTCAAGGTGCATGCCGCCCTCGGGGGTGTAGATGTCGTTGGCAAACGATATGACGTTCTCGCCGTAGCCGCTATTCCACTGCAGGGAAACCTCAACCTCGCCCATCTTGGCCACAGGTGCGTCCGGGTCCGATTTGCCCTCGATGTAGATAGGCTCCTTAAAGGCCTCGGGGACGTCCTTGCCCTCGTTAAGGAACTTGACGAAGTCGATGATGCCGCCCTCGTAGCAAAACTCCTCCACGTGGGGAGTAGACTCGCGCTCGTCAGTCAGCACGATTTTGAGGTTCTTATTGAGGAACGCCGTCTCCTGCAGACGGTTGTGCAGCGTATCGAAATCGTAAATGCAGGTCTCGAAGATCTCGTCGTCGGGCCAGAAGGTGACGGTGGTGCCCGTCGAATCCGAGGTGCCCACGACCTCCATCTTCTTGACGGTCTTGCCGCGCGAGAACTCCATCTCGTAGGTGTTGCCGTCGCGACGAACCTGAACGACCACGCGCTTGGACAGTGCGTTGACGACGGAGATGCCAACGCCGTGCAGGCCGCCCGAGACCTTATAGGCCGAATTATCGAACTTACCGCCGGCGTGCAAAATCGTCATGACGACCTCGAGCGTCGGGATCTTTTTAACAGGGTGCTCGTCGACGGGGATGCCGCGCCCGTTGTCGACGACCGTGATGGAGTTGTCGGCGTGGACCGTCACCTGGATCTCGGTGCAGAAACCGGCCATGGCCTCGTCGACGGAGTTGTCAACGATCTCCCACACCAGGTGATGCAGACCGCTGGCGCTCGTCGAGCCGATATACATGCCCGGGCGCTTACGAACGGCCTCGAGACCTTCGAGAATCTTAATCTCGCCGCCATCGTAATCGTTTTCGTTTGCCACACGTCCTCCTTCAGTCAAGAAAATGTGTACAGCCTTACTAGTTTATCGTAAAAAAATACCCTCGGGAACGAGGGTATTTGGCTCTACAAGGCCACCAGATGCGATTTAAGGCTCTTTTTTGCTTTGCACGCCCTTGGCCCACTCGGCACTGGCTCTCATGGCGTTCTCGAGGGCCTCGCGCAGTTTTTGGTCTTCGATGGGCGCCACTTGGCGCTCAATCTCGGTGCGCTCGGCATCGCTGAGGTCGGCGTGTGGGGCCGGCGGGCGCTCGGTCGTCGCTGGGCGAAGGCGCTCCTTGGCGGCGGGCGGCGTGTGACCGGGCGCGGTGGTTTTGAACACCAGGCCGTCCACATGCGCACCGGCGCGCTCCATGCGCGCGCGGATGATCTCGCGCAACAACGTCATTTCCTGCGTCCACGAGGGCGAGTCGAGATATACCAGCAGCTCATTGGACTCGGGCAGGTAGCGCAGGCCCGTCACATGCCGCCCCTCGCGCGTGCCCGAGCACACCGCGTTCCACGCGCGATAGACCGCGCGCGACTCCTCGGCGGCCTCCATCTGCGCACGGCGCTCAGGGGTCGCAGCCGCCAGGATGCGCTGGCGCTCTGCGTTCAAAAAGCCACTGAAGGCGACCGTTTCGCTCTCGCGCTCGTAATTAGCACGTCTCACCCATGCTCACCACCTTGGCTCGATCAAGCAGGTCATCGGTAAAGTACCCCAGGTTGGTCGTGGTTATGACCGTCTGGATATCATCGCCGATCAGCCGCAGGAAAGCACCGCGACGCTCGCCGTCGAGCTCGCTCATCACGTCGTCCAAAAGCAGCAGCGGGGCGGTGCCCAGGACATCGCGAGCCACGGCCACCTCGGCCACCTTCCAGGACAGTACCAACGTTCGCTGCTGTCCTTGGCTGGCAAATGAACGGGCGGAGCGACCCGCAACGGTAAATTCAATCTCGTCGCGATGCGGTCCCACCAGCGTCACGCCGCGGCGAATTTCCTCGTCGGCGTGCCCATCAAGGGCAGCCAGCATGCGCTCGTACGCCCAGCCCTTCAGCTCTTCGCGATCCTCGACCTGGGGCAAATCCCCCAGCGTGGACGCATAGGACACGTTGGCGGCTTCACCGGACGCCACTTGCCCGTAGGCAGTACGCACATGGCCCGCCAGCCGGTCGAGCAGGGCCAACCGGTGCACGAGCAGAGCCGCGCCCGCGCGGGCAATCGAATCGTTCCACGCGCCGAGCATCTCGCGGCAGCACCAGGCCTCCTTGAGCAAGGCGTTACGCTGGGTCACGCAGCGACCATAGGTGCTCGCAAGATCGGCATAGCGTGCGCTCAGTTGCATGCCAAAGTCGTCGAGGGCGGCGCGGCGCACACTGGCGCCTCGCTTAACCATGTCCAGATGGTCGGGGCAAAACAGCACGCTCGGCAGAACCCCGCGCACACCGGCGGCAGAGCATCTCTTGCCGTTGCGGCTAAACGAGCGTTTACCGTCCTCCGCGCTCAATCCCATATCAAGTACGCGGCCGTCGCCCTCGAGCCTCAGCTCGATCTTGCACGAGCCTACGCCATCATGGACGAGCTCGGCTGCGGTCGGATGCCTAAACGAGGCGCCGCTCGTCAGCAGCTGCAGCGCCTCTATGAGATTGGTCTTTCCCGCCGCGTTGGGTCCCGCAAGTATCGTCACGCCCTCGTCCAAGGCAAGGCGATAGCTATCGAAGCTGCGGTAATGCGCAACGGAAAGATCACGGGCGAACATGGTCATGGCGCAGCGCTAGATGCGGACCGGCATGACCAGGTACAGGTAGTTGATCTTGTCGTAGGACTTGAAGATGCCCGCCTGCGAGTAGCTCTTGAGCTCCAGCGTGATCTCCTTCTCCTTGGACAGGGCATTGAGGCAGCCGAAGATGTAGTGGTAGTTGAAGGCGATGGTACCCGACTCGCCCTCGGCCTCGACATCGATCGTCTCCTGCGCAAGGTCCTGGTCATTGGAAATGGAGGACAGGCCCATCTGCCCGTTCTCGACATCGATCTCGAACTTGACGGCGGGGTTGGCGCTCGCGATAACGGCCACGCGCTTGAGGGCGGCGTTAAAGGCGGCG
Organism: uncultured Collinsella sp.; assembly: GCA_900542555.1. GTDB lineage: Bacteria > Actinomycetota > Coriobacteriia > Coriobacteriales > Coriobacteriaceae > Collinsella. The sequence goes on along the minus strand of UQNU01000043.1, from coordinate 9,680 downwards.
ACGTCGATCTTGACGCTCGTCACGCACGAATCGGGGATGAGCTGCTTGTAGTTGGGGTACACGCCCTCGATGCGGCGCGACACGTAGGTGGTATTGCCGGCCCCAAAGACGACCTGCGTGTCGGTAGCCCCGATCATGATGGTCGCCTGGCTGGCCATGATGTTCAGTGCGTCGTTAAAGGCGTCGGCCGGAACGTTGAGTTCAAAGGAGCCCTCGAGGGTCGAGGTCTCGACCTGCGTATCGCACACGGCCAAGCGGAAGGAATCGGTCGCCACTAGGCGCACGGTGTTGTTCTCGACTTTCATGTGCACACCGCCCAGGATGGGGCGGGCCTTGTCGGTCGAGGTGACGCGCCATACGCGGCCGACCATTTCGGACAAGATATCGGTCGGCAGTTCCACGGCGCTCTCGATGGCATAGGCCGGAAACTCGGGGAAGTCATTGGCATCGAGCGTGTTCAGGCGGAACGAGCTCTTCTCGCAACCAATCAGCACCTGACGCTCGGACAGCTCAAAGGTGACCGGGGCATCGGGGAGGGTCTTGGTGATATTGGAGAGCATCTTACAGGGGATAACCATCTCGCCCTCTTCTTCGACATGCGCCGCGATGCGATGACGGATCGAGATGGTGTAGTTAGAGGTCTGGAATTCCAAGATGCCGTCTTGCGCCTTAACGAGCACGCCCGACAGGATGGGAAGGGTGGATGCCGAAGCGACACCCTTCATTACGACGCCGATGGCTTGTGTAAGCGAGCTCTGGCTGACGGTGAACTTCATCTTTTAATACCTTTCTATAGATATAAATATCTTAATAATAGTAATAGCACTGACGAAACTGTTGATTACTCCCAAAGACGCAGGTCAGACCCAGAAAGAGAATCGACAGCAACCTGTGTGCAACGGGGGTGGTTTTCCACGTTCAAAACCTGCGCAAAACTTTTTATCACCGCGGGTTGGGTTTTAGACACCTTATGCCCGTGGTTTCGACAAGTTTTCAACAGGTGTCTCTATTTCCCTACGAGCGCAGTGTAATTTTATCGCGCAGCGACTTGAGGTCTTCGGTGACGGTGCGGTCTTCCTGGATCATCTTCTGGACCTTTTTGTAGCTCGTGCTGACGGTCGAGTGGTTGCGGTTGCCAAATTCGGCGCCCACCGCCGTGGTCGTCATCTCGCACATCTCGATGGCCAGGTAGATAGCGATATGGCGTGCTTTGGCGATATTGGCGTTGCGACGCGGGCCGATGAGCTCCTCGTGCGTCACGCCGTACTGCTCTTCGATGACGGACTGAACCGTCTGGACGTTGATCTTTTTGGCCGATGTGTCGAAGTACTGGCTGGCGATGGCGTTGATATCGTCAAAGGTGAGCTCCCCGCCCTCGCGCTCACGGTCGCCCGCCTCGCCGGCGCAGCGCTCGCAAAAGCTCTCGAGTTCGCGGATGTTGGTGCCCGAGACCTCGGCCATGTGTTTAAAGTGCTCGTCGGTCAGGTGTCCGCCGTCGCCCCCATAGGCCGCCAGCAGTGAGTCGTCGCCCGCCTCGGGAGCGGCGACGATGGTGTTCTCGTAATAGCGCTGCAAGATCTTGTATTTCATCTCGTAGCTGGGCTCTGCGACCAGGCAGAGCATTCCGGCGTTGAAGCGGCTGGTCAGACGCTCGTCCATGCTCAGGTCCTTGGGGGCGCGGTCTGCCGCGATGACGACCTTCTTGTTGTTGCGGATGAACTCGTCCATGAGCTGGAAAAAGTAGTCCACACTCGCGCGCTTGCCGATGATGTTTTGGATGTCATCGATGATGAGCACGTCCACGCCGTGGTACGCCTGCATGATGGGGGCGTTGCTCTTCTTTTGACGGTCGAACTCGGTCATCAGGTCGTCCAGATATGCCTGGGAGTTGGCATACTTGACCTTGATCTCGGGCGACTTCTCGGCGAGCTCGTTTTTGATGGCGAGCAGCAGATGGGTCTTGCCCAGCCCCGATTTGCCATAGATGAACAGGGATGTGCATGTGCCGCGCTCGTCCGCGAGGGCGGCAAACTTGAGTGCCGAGCGATAGGCATGGCTGTTCTCGGGGCCGTAGACAAAGTTCTCAAAGGTAAATTTTGAGTTCGCGGCGAGCGGGGCTCCATCCGTATTCTGCTCGGCCGGCACGGTCGGTGCTGGCATGGGTGAAGCGGGGGCCGCAGCTTGCGTGGATTTAGTCGGCGCTCCGCCCTTCATCTGGTTCATCATGCGACGAAAATCGTCGGCCGAGAGCGTGTTCTTGATTGCAATGCCCGAATCCGCGCCCGCCGCTGCGTCGTGAGCGATGGGCATGTGCGTGACGGGTGCGTTCGTTGACGTCGCCGCCGCGCTCGTCAACGGTGCCATTGTTTCACGGGAAACATCGCTGTGCTGGTGCTCGATTGTCGGCACATCGCCTGCGGAGGCCGGCACCGCCGGGGAAGCAGCGGGAGCCGTGGCGGCAGCGGATTCCGTCGCGGCGCCTTGCGGTGCCACGATGTCGAGAGCAATCGGTGCAAAGGCGATTTCTTCCAGATAGGCCTCAATAGTCGGCTGATGCTTTTTGAGCTGCGCGATGGCAAAGCGCGAGGGGGCCTCGATCGTGAGCGTATCTTCGGTCAGGCTTATGGCGCGCGATTGCCCCAGCATGTTGATGAGGCGTGCATCTTGGCCGTCGCGCTGGCAAAAGGCGATGGCATCCCCCAGGATGATGCTTGCTTCCTCGTCCACTGTCTCTCCCGTTCTTTAGCTCTGAGCTCGCACGCGAGCGGCGCCGAGTTCGGTCAGATGGTATTTCTGGCCATGCTTGATGACCAAGCCGGCCTGCGCCAAGTCATTGAGCGTGCGTGACCAAGTGGGGGCCGAGTTTCCAAACGCCCTCGCAAGATCGGTTGCGCCGCACGCTTGATTTTGCGCCAGATAGCCCAGCGCGGCGTTGCCGCGATCGCTTACGAACACGTCCGGTTGTGGCTGTGCATACTGATTTACTGCATTAGGATACATCATTTGAGCTGCTGGTTGTTGAGAACTCTGCGTCGGCGGCATTTGCTGTTGAAAACTTTGAGGCCACTGTTGGTAAGGCTGCGGAGGCGTCTGCTGGGCCCAGGGGTTGTACTGCTGCTGCGGCATCTGCTGGTACGGCTGCTGATATCCCTGCTGGTACTGCTGCGGGAACTGCTGGCCATACCCCAGTGGCGGCATCTGCTGATATGGATATCCCTGTTGGTACGGCTGATAGCCCATTTGCTGGCCACCCGGCGCCCCCGTCGCCTGCTGCATTGCTGCTGCATCCTGATCAGCCAGCGGCATGGCCTCTGGCATGTTTGGCGGCATCGACATAGATGCCGCCTGGGGTTCTTGTGTGGGAAGCATTCCGGGCTGCTGCATCTGCCTCACGGGGGGCTGCATCTGCTGCGTTGCCACGGGCTGCTGCGCAAAAGCTCCCGGCAGGGGATATGTGGGCTGCTCCGTCTCGGGCCGCACGGCAGCGCCGCGTCCGCCGGCACGCTCGATTTCCTGCACGCGTTTAGGGTTCAGGCTTACCGTAACCACGGTGCCGTTGCCCATGTTGTCCTCGATGGATACGGCACCGCCGGCGTTTTCCAAATACTCCTGCACCATGGGAAACCCTGCTCCGGTTCCACGGATATAGCGCTTCATCTTGCTGTTTGCGCTGGTAACGCCAAAGTCGAAAGCACGTTCCTTGTCGTCGATGCCGGGTCCTTGGTCAGCAAAGCGGATGGTGTCTCCGCCGTCCAGAATCGAGATGATGGGCTCGGCAAAGTGTGCGTGGATAAAGTTTTCGACAATCTCGCGGATGACCATGAGCGAGATATGGCCACCTTGTTCTTTCATGCACTGGTAGACGGTGTTGGTCGTCTCTTCCAAATACGTGCGGACATCTTGCGGATCAATGACGATCACCCGCGGTGTCGACAGCATGTCGTCATAGACGGCGATGCGCGCGGCGTACATGGCTTTTGGCGCCTGCGTGGTCGTCTGCTCGCCTTCCGCACGCTCTTCGCGCACGCCGGTGATGTGCTCGTTGTCGGGTGCCGGGTCTCCGGAATCGACCATGGTGTAAAAGTCGTCAGACATGCCGCTCGCAATCTTTCAAAAGGTTTCGAACAAATAGTAGCTCACCGTGCAACGTTTCTCATCTTTCGACAACTTTTCAAAACTTGTTGAAAACTTTGGAAAACGGGTGAAAAGTTCTCAACATTGCCAACATGACCTGTTGAAAACTCGATGAAATATCGTGAAAGGTTGCCATGAGGCGCAAATTTCGGTTGTGCTTATGGGGGAACCGTGTGAACTGCGCAACCTTTTACCTTTGATTTCTTGACATTTGAACATTGATTTCCCTACAATCTTCAAGCTCACGTGTCTATATCTGCGTCCGCGTCCCCGCGGACACTCGAAATGCAGCAGGAGGAACTTAAGATGAAGCGTACGTATCAGCCTAATAAGCGTAAGCGTGCCAAGACCCATGGCTTCCGTGCCCGTATGGCCACTAAGGGTGGTCGTGCCGTGCTCGCCCGTCGTCGCGCCAAGGGCCGCAAGCGTCTCACTGTCTAGCAGCGATACACACATCTCGCATGAAGACTATTAAGTCTCGGCAAGATTTCGAGCATGTGTTCAGTCAGGGGCGTCGTTTCAATCACCCTCTGATTCGAATGACCATATGTGAATCGGTTGGCGAAGGCGACTCCGGAAGGGTCGCCTTCGTTGGTGCTAAGCGACTCGGTTGTGCCGTCGTGCGCAACCGATCTAAGCGTGTGATGCGCGAGGCCGCCCGCAGCTGCGGATTTCCCGTTGCGGGTTATGACATCATCTTGTTTGCAACTCCCAAGACGAGGGTTTCCTCGCCGCAGGAGATGGACAAGGCGTTGCGTTCGCTTATGAAGCGCGCCGGCGTTGCCGGGGAGGAGCGATGAGCAATCACGTTTTGCGACGTGTTGCCATCGCTCCTATTCGCATATATCAACAGGTTATTTCGCCCTTATTGCCTGACGCCTGCATTTATTACCCAACGTGCTCGCAATACGCCATCCAGGCGATTGAGAAGCACGGTGTTTTGAGAGGCTGCTGGCTTGCCGTGAGGCGCATCGCTCGCTGCAATCCCCTGCACGTCGGCGGTTATGACCCTGTGCCCTAGCGGGCACTCGCTATCGGAGGAAAACTTACATGTGGGATTGGATCGTTAACATCCTTTTCGAGCTGCTCAAGCTCATCCAGACCTTTGCGGTCGACTGGGGCCTGTCCATCATCATCCTGGTGGTCATCATCCGTCTGCTGCTGACGCCGCTTATGCTCAAGTCGACCAAGTCGACGGCTCGCATGCAGGTGCTGCAGCCCAAGATGCTCGAGATCCAGGAGCGCTATGCCGACGATCCCCAGCGTCAGGCCGAGGAGATGCAGAAGTTCTACAGCGAGAACAAGTTCAACCCCATGGCTGGCTGTCTGCCGCTGCTGATTCAGATGCCTATCCTGTTCGCCCTGTTTACATTGCTGCGCAACCTGCCGCAGTACTTTAACGACGGCACGTTCTCGTTCTTCAACATCCTGCCCGACCTGACCACCACGCCGAGCGCTTCCTTTGCCGATGGCTTTATGGTTGCACTGCCTGCGCTGGTTTGCCTGATCCTGTTTGCCGTCCTGACCCTGATTCCGCAGCTCTATATGTCGCGCAACCAGACCGGCCAGCAGGCTCAGAGCATGCGTATGATGGCCGTTGTCATGACGGTCATGATGCTTTGGATGGGCTGGAGCCTTCCCGTTGGTGTTCTGCTGTACTACGACGTCTCGTCTGCTTGGCAGGTTATCCAGCAGATTTTTGTGACGCAGAAGGTCATCGACAAGGCGAAGGCCGATGAGGAGGAGCGTCTTAAGAACGCTCCGCTGCAGGTTGAGGTCACTCGTCGCGAGAAGAAGCCGCGCCCGCACAAGAAGAAGTAGTGGGATATCAATCTTATTTAGGTACCTAACTTTTGGAGTACGTTATGTCTGAAGAGATCATCGAGGATATGCTTGAGGAGGTTGCCCCGCAGGTCGCGGGCGATTATCCCGAGATTGCACAGCGCTACAAGGCTGGTGAAGAGCTGACCGATGAGGAGCTCGACACCATTGCCGATGTTGCGATTTCCATCCTGCGTTCCATCCTTTCGCACTTCGATGCCGCCAACTCTCCTATCGATGAGTATGAGGGCGACGAGGGTGAGCTGATTTTGGATGTAACGGCTCCCGACCTTGCTGTTCTCATTGGCCGTCATGGTCGCACTCTTGATGCTCTTCAGGTTATGTTCTCTTTGCTGGTGAGCCGCAAGCTTGGCTTTAGGTATCCGGTTGTAGTGGACGTCGAGGGATACAAGAGTCGCCGTCAGGATAAGGTCGCCTCCATGGCTCAGTCTGCTGCCGAGCGTGCCATCCGCACTCATAAGAGTGTTTCGCTTCCGCCCATGAATGCCTACGAGCGCCGACTGGTTCACATTGCACTTCGTGGCAACGATGCAGTCGATACTCATTCTGAGGGTTCTGACCCTGATCGCCATGTGGTGATTGTTGCTCGATAATCTACTCGAGCTTATGCTAGGGGGACGTGGTTTCCACGTCCCCTTTTTTTGTCAAAAGTTCTCGATACGCTGATTTTTGTCAGAAAGGAGCTTCTGTTGTTTGTACTTACCGATCAGCAGGCTGACGAGATGTTGAGTCGCCTAACTTCCTATTGCAAAGAATATTCCTTGAGCGTAACTGATATTGAGCTGAGGAAATGTATCCAGCATTTGGATTTGGTTCTAGAAACAAATAAGACAACCAATCTCACCCGTATTCTTAACGTAGAAGATGCTGCCGTACTTCATATCCTCGACTCACTTGTTTTGCTCCCCTATATCAATAAGGCTCCTGAGGGAGCTTTGCTCGATATGGGAACAGGTGCTGGCTTCCCTGGTATTCCATTAACCATAACCACGCATCGTAAAGCTACTTATATTGACTCTGTTGGCAAGAAGGTTGATGCGGTTAATTCCTTTGTCCATGCTCTTGGATTGAAACATGCTCATGCGGTTCATGATCGTCTTGAAGAATATGCTCGAAGCCATAAGAAGCAGTTCTCCGTTGTAACCGCCCGCGCACTGGCCCCTCTACCGATTCTTGTTGAGTATGCGGCTCCGTACCTGAAGGATGGAGGGCTATTTGTTATCACCAAGGGCAATCCTTCGGATGAGGAGCTTGCTTCCGGCATGTCAGCAGCTAAGATTTGCGGCTTCACTTTGCTTCTGAATGACGCAATTGATTTGCCTGAAGGCTTGGGTCACAGGGAGTTCATTGTTCTTAAGAAGAGTCATTCAGCATCCGTTTCATTGCCTCGTGCAAATGGCATGGCAAAGAAGAATCCGCTTGCCTAGATGTTTCACGTGAAACATAATGGATACTAACAGCTTGCAGTGTTTCACGTGAAACATAGCAGTTGCTATCGATTCGGAATGTTTCACGTGAAACATCCTCCGTTTGACAGCTTTAATACACACCAGGAGGGACCGTGGGATTTCGCGACGTTAAGCGTTCTAAGAGCGCAAAAGACACGCGTATCATTGCAATCATCAATCAAAAAGGCGGCGTCGGTAAGTCAACGACGGCTGTAAACCTTGCAGCAGCACTGGGTGAGCAGGGTCGTAAGACACTGATTGTCGATTTTGATCCGCAGGGAAACAGCACCAGTGGATTCGGAATTGAAAAAGAAGACCTTGATCACTGCATCTATGATGCATTGTTGAATGATGTGCCGGCAGAATCGCTTGTTCTTGATACAAATTGCAAAAAGGTATTCGTAATTCCGGCTACAATTCAGCTTGCAGGCGCGGAAATTGAACTCGTAAGCGCAATTGCTCGTGAAACCCGTCTCAAAGATTTGCTTGAGCCGATTCAGGACGAGTTCGATTTTATTTTCATTGACTGCCCTCCTTCGCTCGGCCTGCTTACTATCAACGCTTTGACCGCAGCAGACAGCGTTTTGATTCCGATCCAGTGCGAGTATTACGCACTCGAGGGCGTTACGAAGCTGCTTGAGTCAATGAAGATGGTCAAATCTCGTCTGAACAAGGGCTTAGACACCTACGGTGTGCTTATGACCATGTATGACTCGCGTACTTCTCTATCGAATCAGGTTGTTGAGGAGGTTCAATCGTACTTTGGTGATAAGGCATTTAAGACGTTGATCCCCCGTACGGTTAAAATCTCCGAAGCTCCGTCTTTTGGGGAACCGGTAATTACCTATGCACCTCAAAATAAGGGTGCAAAAGCATATATGAACCTTGCAAAAGAGGTGATCAAGCGTGCCTAGTGTAAAGAAACGTGGCGGATTGGGACGTGGACTCAATGCTTTGGTCTCAGAGGCCGAGTATGAGACCGGTGGTTCGGCTGCATCGGCTTCGAATGCCGCATCTGAAACAAAACTACCTATTGAGGATATCGTTCCCAACCCTAATCAGCCGCGAATTCACTTTAACGAAACTGAACTTCGTGAGTTGAGCGAATCAATCCAAGAACATGGCGTCTTGCAGCCGCTTTTGGTTCGCAAGCATGGAAACGGCTATGAGATCATCGCTGGTGAGCGTCGTTACCAAGCGTCAAAGCTTGCTGGTCTTGAGGAGCTGCCTGTCATCATTAAAGATGTTAATGATGAAGAGATGCTGGCTCTTGCTCTGATCGAAAACCTTCAGCGTTCTGATCTGAATCCCGTCGAAGAGGCTAAGGGCTATCGCCAGCTTATCGATGCCAGCGGTATGACCCAGGAGGCATTGTCGAAGGCAGTCAGCAAGTCACGCTCTGCAATTACAAACTCGCTGCGCCTTCTCGATCTCCCTGAAGTTGTACAGCAGATGATTTTTGAGGGCAAACTTACTGCTGGCCATGCACGTGCGATTCTTGCAGTTCCCTATGAGGACGCTCGAATTCGACTTGCAGAGAAGGTTGTTGCAGAGGGCCTTTCCGTAAGAGCGACAGAAAATCTTGCTCCGTTGTTTTCTGCCGGAGAGACACCTAAGACGCCGAGGCCTGCAACGCCTCAGTCTTTTAAAAAGGCTGCCCGCGTGCTTCGTCAGGTTTTTAATACCAACGTGCGTGTTAAGAGCTCGCGTGGAAAGAATAAGATTGAGATTGAGTTTAAAGACGAGGAAGAGCTCTCTCGTATTCTTGGCGAAATGATTCAGTTTGATCAAGGAGGCCAAGATGAGGAATAGGATTTTAACTGCGATTGCATTGGCGACGACTGTCGCGGCTGGTGCCTTTGCTGGCTATAAGATCGCAACAGACGATGAACTTCGAGGTCGTTTGCTTCGTAGTGCGCAAGATATTGTCGATACATCCAAGAAGAAAATGGATGTTATGACAGAAGATGTTGCCATGCGTACGGCTCAGGTAACGAAGAATCCCAAGATTAATCAAGGTTGGGTTAGTAACCAATGGGAAAATGTAGGCTATTAGGTACCTAACAATTACCTAGCATATTTTGAGGGGTCCTTGTCTGATTCACGAGGCAAGGACCCCTTATTTTGGCCGTAAAAAATGGGACAGGTAGCAGCTGATTCAAAATTAAGGTCAATAAATAAAACGGCCCCGGTTGCATCTCTGAACTGCACCCCAAAACTTGGACGGCTTAAATAAGAACTACGCCGCAAGGGGCT
>UQNU01000042.1 GCA_900542555.1 uncultured Collinsella sp. | reverse complement strand
TCTACACTTCTAGCTTCGTCGGCAGCGTCAGATGTGTATAAGAGACAGAACTTAAACTGGGCCCTGTCGGCGGTATCGCCTGCGACGTCGGTGACCTCGACGCCCTCGGGGACCTCGACCTTAAACCAGATGAAGTCGGTCCTCATATCCACGGCTGGCTTTTCCGCACCGCCACCGCTGCCGGTAGCTCCACCGCTTCCGCCACAGCCCACCAGGGCAACTGCGGCAAAGAGACTCATGCAGAGGGTGAGAATCGCAAAGGCCTTCTTTTTCATGGTCGTGTCCTCCTCGATCTGTAACCGCCCATGGATTACCTGCCTTTACTGTACGCGCGGACGGCTCGCTAGGGTGGGCCATGTGTCCCATTCTGGGTGCCGGATTTGCGCCGTTAAGTGGCAATATGCGCGGGCGCAAAAGAGGGGAGGGCCGGCCGATCCGATCCTCCCCTGGCTGGGCGTCCGATCATTTAATGACTGCGCATGCGATGCTGCGTGCGAGCCCCTAATGCTTGATCTCGATGCTCGAAATCTCGACTTCGCGTGCCTCGGCAACTGCCTTCGCCATGTCATCGGGGAACTCGATGGAGTTGAGGAGCGCCTCGGCTTCTTTCTTATGCAGATCGAAGTTCGAGATGAGGACGTAGACGCTTCCCGGCTCAACGTCGGTAAAGAGGAGGGTTGAGACGCCGCTGTTGTCCTCGTACGTTCCGACGAGCCACGTCCTGCCGTTATACTCGACGGACCCGCCATCCTTCCACTGGAACGTATCACCTTTCTTTTCTGCCTGGTCGGCGTGGGATTCCTCTGCCGTCAGCGCTTTTTTCCAAACGGGGATAAAGCGATCGGCCGAACCGTTCTCGTCTTCGGGGAATGTGAGCTGGACCCTGTCGGCGTTCTTGCCTGCCGAGTCGCTTACGCCAACGCCCTCGGGCATCTCGACCTTAAACCAGATAAAGTCGGTCTTCTTGGCGACGGGGGCCTTTTCCTTGCTCTCGCCCTTGGCGGCGCTGCTGCCTCCGCCCGATGCGTTCCCGCCGAGCCCACGAGGGCGAGCGCGGCAAAGAGGGCGATGCAAAGGGAAAGGATCGATAGGGTCTTTTTCTTCATGGTGGCGTCCTCCTTGTCTCTTGGTGACATCGCGGTGCCGCGGGGCGTCAGGGCGTTGTTTCCGTTTGCGGCGGATGTCTTTGCGTACGGTGCGGCGATACCTCCGTTCGTGGTTTGCGGCCGTTGAGTGGCCGTGCCCCAACGGGTTCCTTACTTATAGATATGCCCCAGTTTTTGACGTCCGGGAGTCTCGAAAGGTGGGCCATGTGTCCCATGTTTGCGGCGCCGACGCCTATCGTTCGTCATAGAAATCCGCGATGGCCAGGTGTGCTGACGCTCATGTGCTTATGGGCTAGACTTAGCATCATTACGTGTTTGATGCGGTTGGTCGGCGGTTGCCGCCCGACCGATCTATATGACTTGAAGGTGCATACGTATGAGCCAAGAGATGATGGATAAGACTTGTCGCGGTTTTGCCGAGGCGCTTGCCGCGCGCGAGCCGGTTCCCGGCGGCGGTAGCGCGAGCGCCTTTGTGGGCGCGCTGGGAGCCTCGCTTTGCGGGATGGTCGCGCGCTACGGGGCGACCAATCCTGCGCTTAGCGATCGGACGGACGATCTGACGCGCACGTTTGCCCAGGCTGATGAGCTGGCCCAGGAGCTTGTCGAGTTGGTTGCCGAGGACGTTCGTGCCTACGGGCAGGTGTCCGCGGCGTACGGTATTCCGCGCGACGATCCGGCTCGAGCGACCGCGATTCAGGACGCGTTGCACGTGGCCGCCATGCCGCCGTATCACATTATGGACACCTGTGGGCGCGCGCTGGCGCTGCTCGAGGACATGGCAGACAAAGGCTCGCGCCAACTGCTGTCCGACGTGGCGTGCGGTGCCGTGTTCTGCCGCGCCGCCATGCAGGGTGCGAGCTTGACGCTCTTTGCGAACACCACGTCTATGAAAGACCGGGCGCGCGCCGAGGAGCTCGAGGCGGCGTGCGATGAGCTGCTGGATACGTGGCTGCCGCGCGCCGATGCACTGGCGCGCCGCGCTGCCGACGCCGCAAGGAAGAGGAAATAGCCATGGCAGAGCTGCTCAAGGGTGCTCCCGTTGCCCGTGCTTTGACCGAGGAACTTGCCGCTCGCTGCACGGCTTTGCGCGGGCGCGGCGTTGTGCCGACGCTGGCCATCGTTCGCGTGGGCGAGCGCGAGGACGATCTATCCTACGAGCGCGGCGCCCTCAAGCGCTGCGAGAAGGTTGGCATCGAGGCTCGACGCATTTTGCTTCCCGCCGATGTTTCGCAAGATGAGCTGCTGGCGGCTATTAAGGACATCAATGCCGATCCCGCCGTTCACGGCTGCCTGATGTTTCGCCCGCTGCCCGCTGGGCTTGACGAGGATGCGGTTGCCGCGGCACTCGATACCACCAAGGACGTTGACTCCATGACGCCGGCCTCGCTGCTCTCCACGCTTTCGGGCCGCGGCGAGGGCTTTGCCCCTTGCACGGCCGAGGCCGTGTTGGCATTGCTGGACCATTACGGTGTTGAGCTGGATGGGGCCAAGGTCGCGGTTGTCGGTCGGTCGCTGGTGATTGGTCGTCCCGTAGCCGCCATGCTTACGGCTCGCAATGCCACGGTGACGACGTGCCATACGCATACGCGCGACTTGGCTGCCGAGTGCCGTGTAGCTGATATTGTGGTTGCGGCCGTTGGACGCGCGCGCACGATTGGCGCGGATGCGGTTCGTGGGGGCCAGACGATCATCGATGTGGGCATTAACTGGGACGAGGCCGCTGGCAAGCTGGTCGGCGATGTCGATTTTGATGCTGCGGAACCGATTGTTGGCGCAATTACTCCGGTGCCGGGCGGCGTGGGGGCTGTGACCACCGCGATTCTCGCCAAGCACGTGATCGAGGCGGCGGAGCGCGCATCGAAATAGGTGTTTTTGACCACAGGGGCTGCCGAGGTCGCGGTTTCGCCCTTTTCGTGTCGAAGCGATACACTGTTACCGTTTGATTTCTTCGCTTAAGGAGGATGCGCATGCCGTGCACAACGATTTTGGTTGGTAAGAACGCGAGCTACGACGGGTCGACGCTTGTCGCCCGCAACGAGGACTCGTCCAACGGGGTGTTTGAGCCCAAGCGCATGCGCGTGGTGCACCCCGACGAGCAGCCGCGTGTCTACACGAGCGTTCTGAGCCACCTGACCGTTGAGCTGCCCGATAATCCCATGCGCTACACAAGCGTCCCTGACGTTGTCCCAGGCCATGGCATTTGGGCCGAGGCCGGCTTCAACGAGCTCAACGTTGGCATGTCCGCAACTGAGACGCTCACCACCAACGAGCGCGTCCGCGGCGCCGATCCGCTCGTGGACTACGTGCCCGCCAAGGGCAACGAGGGCGAGGACGGCTATGTTCCGGCGCAGCCCGGCGGTCTGGGCGAGGAGGACATGGTGACCCTGGTGCTGCCGTATGCCAAGTCCGCTCGCGACGGCGTGCGCATCCTGGGCGAGCTGCTCGAGCGTTACGGCACCTACGAGAACAATGGCATCGCCTTTAGTGACGTTGACGAGATCTGGTGGCTCGAGACCATCGGCGGGCATCACTGGATCGCCAAGCGCGTGCCCGACGACGCCTATGTGACCATGCCTAACCAGCTGGGTATCGACAGCTTTGACCTGGACGATGCCGAGGGCGCCCAGGTCGACCACATGTGCTCTGCCGACCTGCGCTCCTGGATGGCCGAGTGGCATCTGGACCTGACGCTGGGCGTTAAGGGCGACGGTCCCGCCGCGGTCTTTAACCCGCGCGAGGCCTTTGGCTCGCACAGCGACAGCGACCACGTCTACAACACGCCGCGCGCCTGGTACATGCAACGCTGCCTCAACCCCAGCGATGTGTGGGACGGTCCCGAGGCCGACTACACGCCCGAGAGCGACGACATCCCCTGGAGCCGCGTGCCCGAGCGCAAGGTGACCCTCGAGGACATTAAGTACGTGCTTTCGAGCCACTACCAGGGCACGGAGTACGATTGCTACGGCAGCAAGGGCACGCCCGCCACGCGCGGTGCCTATCGTCCCATCGGCATCAACCGCAACAGTCAGCTCGCCGTGCTGCAGCTGCGTCCCTATGTACAGCCGGCGTATCGCGCCGTGCAGTGGATGGCGTTTGGCTCCAACTCGTTTAACGCGCTCGTGCCGCTGTACGCCAATGTCGAAATCATGCCCGAGTACTATGCCGACACGCAGGCTCGCGTGACGTCCGAGAATTTCTATTGGGCAAATCGCCTGATCGGCGCCTTGGCCGATGTTCGCTTCCATGAGTGCGGTCGCGCGGTTGAGGATTATCAGGAGAAGGTCGGCGGCATGGGCCACAAGCAGATTCACGACGTTGACGCTGTCGTGGCCGCGCTGCCCGAGGCCGAGGTGCCCGCCGAGCTCGCCCGCGCCAACGAAGAGTTTGCCGAGCGCGTGCGGGTGGAGACCGATGCTCTGTTGGGCAAGGTACTCTACACCACGAGCTGCGCCATGAAGAACTCCTTCGCGATGAATGACAACGTGAGGTAGGGATTTCCCGTCGATCGAATAGCGCTAAAACGCTTTGTCGCTTTCGCTCAATCTTGGGTACAAGAACGCCAATGCAGTTGTTTGTGATTGGAGACAACCATGGTTATGAAACTCGATCAGCTTGTTAACGGCGCCATTAACGTGGGCTTTGGCGCTGCCGCCGTTGCTGTTGAAGGCGGCAAGAAGGTCCTCGACGACCTTAATACCAAAGGCGAGCAGGTCCGCAAGGACACCGCCACCCCCGATATCGCCCGCAGTGTGTCCGACATGTTCGAGCAGGCCGGCGGTACCATCTCCGACCTGGCCGAGCGTCTGGGCATGCAGGGCGAGACCGCGGCCCAACGCGTGCTCGACGAGCTCATTCTGGCTCGCGTCCGCGTTATGACTGCGCCCGAGCGTACGGCCTTCCTGGCCCATGTGCGCGACATCGTCGATTCGGTCGAGGACAACGTGACCTCGGTGCCCGTCGAGTCCGTTGAGCCCGACGATGCGAAGGATACCGAAGAGGCCGAGTAGCAGCGCAGATGGCAGATTCCACCACCGATTACAACAATCTAGATCCTCTGGGTGACGAGGCGGCGGTTGTCGATGAGGTCGACGCTGCCGTCTCGGGCGCTCGCAAGAAGCCACGCGCTGTCGATATGGTGCCCGAGGAGCCCGACGCGATGGCACCGGACGAGGAATACCAGCTCACGCCGGCGGGTCGTCGCGAACGCATTGGGCAGATTGTTCGCCTGGTCAAAAAGTACCGCGTGTGGGATAACCTCACGCCGGTTCGTTTGCGCCGCCTGCTCGAGGAACTCGGCCCTATGTTCGTCAAGATGGGGCAGATTCTGGCCAACCGGTCCGAGATTCTGCCGCAACGCTTTTGCGACGAGCTGCGTCGTCTACGCTCCGACGTGGAGCCGGTGCCGTACGAGGTAGTGCTTCGCTGTCTGGAGGAAGAATACGGCCTGCGCCTGGGGGAGATGTTCGATGCGATCGATCCCAATCCGCTTGGTAGCGCATCGCTCGCGCAGGTGCACCGCGCTCGTCTGGTGACGGGCGAGGATGTGGCCGTCAAGGTGCAGCGCCCCGGTGCGCAGCAGGTTATGGCGCAGGACATCGATATCATCCGCTCGGTGGTGCGTATCGTTTCCAAGTTCGTCAACACCGATCAATTCGTTGACCTGCACGGCGTGGTCGAGGAGCTGTGGACCTCGTTTCGCGAGGAGACCAACTTTTTGGCCGAGGCCAAAAACCTCAACGACTTCTACGAGTTCCATAAGAGCGTTCATGGCGTGACGTGCCCTAAATCCTATCTGGACCTGTGCACCGAACACGTGGTGGTTATGGACTACGTCGACGGCATTTCGATCGCCGATCCTGAACGCTTGGTGGCCGAGGGCTATGACTTGGAAAAGATCGGTGCCGCGATTGTCGAGGACTACTCGTCGCAGGTGCTTGATGACGGCTTTTTCCATGCCGACCCGCATGCGGGAAACATCATTCTCAAGGACGGCATCGTTTACTTTATCGACTTGGGCATGGTCGGGCGTATGTCGAGCCACGACCGTGGCATCGTCAAGGACATGATTTTCGCCGTGGCCGAGGGTGACGTGCCCAAGCTCAAGGATTCGCTCATGCGCTTCGCCGTGACGCGCGGCGATTCGGCCGAGCTTGACCATTCGGCCTTTTTGTCCGACTTGGACTTTATTGTTGCCGACTTTGCCGGGCTCGACCTTAAAGACCTGGATATCGGCGAGTTTTTGACCTCGCTGTTAAACCTTGCGCGCAAAAATGACGTTGAGCTGCCGAGCGTGGTGACGATGTTCGCCCGCGGCATGGTGACGCTCGAGGGCCTGTTGACCGAGTACATGCCCAACGTCAACATGATCCAGATCATCCAGACGCACATCAAAAACGAGAAGAGCACCTACGCCCGCATGCGCGAGATGAGCCGCGACTTTGCAGCGAGCAGTTATCGCGCGGCGAAGGGCTCGCTCGAGGCGGCCGAGTATCTGGGCTTGGCTTCGCGTATGCTCACGCGCGGCCAGCTTAAGGTGAACACGCAGATCATGAGCAGCGATAAGGCGCTGCGACAGCTGGGCGGAATTATCGACCGCATGTCGATGGCAATTGTGATTGCCGGCCTGTTTATCGGTTCGTCGGTGGTGTACTACGCGCGCATCGAGCCGGTTGTGTTTGGTATCCCAGTCATTGGCTTTATGGGCTACGTGAGCGCGCTGGTGCTGGCACTTATGCTGGGCCGCAATATCTGGCTCAACAGCCACGGCGGCAAGCACTAGAGTCTGCGATCGTCACCGCATTTTCCTATCGCAAACAATAGCTTTTACCATGGGCTTCGCCTGCGTGCGAGGCCCTTTTGCGTGATACCATTTTGACGGTAATAATCGATGGCCTAGATGGTGGTGCGGAGACGCACGAATGCGCGGTTTTCCTGCGCGTTTGGGAGAATCGGGGTGCAAGTCCCCGGCTGTACCAGTAACCGTAATTCCTCTTGGCTCGGGATGTTCGCGTCGCAGATCGGACGGCGCGCCTGAGCCGTTAAGGTTAAGTCGGATCGCCTCCCATCTTGCACGTTGCCGCGGCGTATGCCGCCGGTGTGCATAGGGCTCTGGAGGGAAGGAAGACCCCGATGGGGGAACTCGAGCGCAACATGCGCGATGACGTGGGGCAGCCTCAAGGCAACGCTCCAAGTACAGACAGTAGGAGACAAATGGATATGTTTGTGGACGAGCGCCAGCGCGTCTCGCATCGCCGTGGCGCAATTGCGCGCGGCGTAGCCAAGCGCGGCCTGGTGGCATTCCTGGCCTTCGCGATGGCCTTTAGCACCACGCCGTCTCAGCTGTGGGCCGAGGGCGCCGAGGGCATTGCCGATGCTGTGGCTCAGACTGCGACGCCGGGCGAGGACGCAGCGCTTGCGGGCGGTACCGCTGAGCAGAGCGGTGCCGAGGTTTCGGATTCCGAGGGCGCGCCTGCAGCTAGTGCAGCCATAACAGAGGCAGCAACTGGCGACGAAGGCTCGGCGACGGGGGAGAGCCCTGCCACGAGCGAGCAGTCTTCGACGGCATCCGCTGGCCAAGCGGGATCTGCCGCCGCGGCTGCCGTTCAGACAGAGAACCCGACAGAAACCGGCGATGTCGCCAAGAAGCAGGTCGAGGTCTCGTTCTCTATTATTGGCACCGATGCTGACGGCAAGGCTCAGACCTGGGTGGCACCTACGCAGCTCAAGCTCGACGAGGGCGCGACGGCTGCGGATGCCTTCATTAAGCTGCAGGAGAAGACGGGCTTCAAGGCGAAGTACGAACCGAACACGGCATACGGTTTCTACCTCGAAAGCATCACATCCCCGAGCGATGGCCGCACGCTTGCCTTCGATCCGGCGACTTATGCCTACTGGCAGCTGTTCGTCGACGGCGCGTCTTCTTCGGTTGGCGCGAGCAGCGTCAAGCTCACCCAGGGGCAGAAGATTGAGTTTGCCTATACGGCTGGTAGCGCGTCCCCTGTCGTTAAGGACCAGGTTGCCGCAAATGTGACCGTCATTGGTCGCGATGCTCAGGGCAAGACTCAGACCTGGGTCGACAACGCGCAGTATGTGGTGACGTCCGGTTCGAGCGCGCTTGACCTTACGAAGGTCGCGCTCAAGGCGAATGATATTGACGCCGTTGCTGCGGGCTCCTTCATTCTGAGCCTTAAGTACAACGGTGTTGAACTGGGTACGCCCCAAGATTATTCGACCTATTGGCAGCTGTTCATCAACGGCAAGTCGAGTGACTATACGGCGGACAATGTCACCATCCATGTTGGCGATACCGTCACGTGGTTCTACGGTGGCTGGGGCGACCAGCTGCCGTCCGATTCTGTCCATGCTTCCGTTCAGGTGCTTGGTAAGGACAAGGACGGCAAGCAGCAGATTTGGGCTTCGACGGGCCAGACGAGTCTCAAGGCAGGCTCTACTGCCAAGGATCTCCTTGAGCAGACCGGCCTTACTCTCGATGCTGGCGAATCGTCTTGGGGCTGGTTCCTCAACGGCATTACTTCGCCGTTTGATGGTAAGTCCTATGGCTGGGATACTGCGACCAAGAGCTATTGGCGCTTCTACGACAATGGCAAGTTCGCCGACGTTGGCGCCGGTGCCTACAAGCTCCAGGAGGGTGACGCCGTCACCTTTATGTATGGTGCTGACGCCGATGCTCTCCCCGGTCAGGTGCTTGGATCCGCCGATGTTATCGGTCCCGATGTCAACGGGAACAATACGCGTTGGGGCACGGCAAGCAATGTTTCTCTGCCCGAAGGCTCCACGGCCCAGAACCTTATTGAGGCAGTTCTGAAGGCCAAGGGCGTTGCGTACAACGGCTCCCAGAGTGGTGAGTACTGGTTCCTGAATTCCATTACTTCGCCGTTCGATCACAAGCCGTATGGTTGGGATGGTGCGACCAACAAATATTGGCACCTGTATATCAATGGAGAGCCCTCCTTACTCTGCGCTAATCAGATTACGCTCAAGAGCGGCGATAAGGTCACACTTGCCTATACCACCGACGATTCGGCCATGCCCGATCCCGACAAGATTGTCGTGGACCCGGGTGCGACGACTCCTGATTGGGATGCCGAGTGGGCCGGCTACGGCAACAGTGGCAACGGTTCGACCGTAACGGATGCCAAGACGCCTGCGCAGGCCGCCGGTCTTAAGTGGGCCTTCGATTGGAAGGCCGAGTCTGGTCAGCAGTATGCCAACTGCAGCGAGCCTGTCATTGCTAACGGCTTTGTGTACATCGCGACCGAGAACGAGCTCATTAAGATCGATTCGTCCACGGGCAAAAAGGTTGCCTCTGCGCCGCTTGCCTCTAAGGTGAGCTATACCTCTCGTCCGATCTATACCAATGGCCTTATCATCGTTCCGCTCAACGGCGGTGCGGTCCAGGCGATTACTGCAGACAAGCTGATCTGCAAGTGGCTGTCGCCTGGTTTGACGGACTTGACGCAGAGCTCCTGCACCGTCGTTTCGGACGGCGAGTACGTCTATGTAGGCTCGGTCGATATTTCGTATGACGAGAATTACAACGCGACCTACGGCAACGGCTCCTTTATGCGCATTAAGATTGCCACGGGCGAAGTTTCTTGGCAGAACATTGACGCTTCCGAGGGTTATTACTGGACTGGTGCGGCTTTGACGGATAAGTATGCCATCGTTCCTACGAGCGCGGGTACGCTTAAGTGCATTGATAAGACGACGGGCGATGTCGTTTCGACCATGGAGCTCGGCGCTGTCGCAAATGCCGATTGCATTGCCGATCCGTCCAATGGTTCGACCTTCTATCAGATGACGCACGACGGAAAGCTCCATGTGATTTCGCTTTCGGCGAAGGGTGTGCTGAGTGCACAGAAGACGGTTGATCTGGGCCTTACGAATAATCTGAGCGCCCCTGCGGTGTTTGGTGACAATCTGATTGTCGGCGGACAGACGGCTACGGGCTCTGCTCTGGTTCTCTATAACCTGAAGACGGGTAAGACCACGATGGTCGCTGCTGCCGACGGCAAGGCGCTGCCGGCTGGCCTCAACGGTATTGCTGCTACTCCGCTGGTGAGTGTTCAGGGCGGCAAGACCTATGTGTACTTCACCGTTAACAGCGCGGATAGCAAGGATTACGTCAACTACTCAGCTGGTGGTGGCGTGTATCGCTATACGCTCGGTGATGCAGAGGCGACGCAGATTTATGATGCGGCTGGCCATTACCAGTACTGTGACTCTCCGGTCATTGCCGATGCATCTGGCAGCCTGTACTACATCAATGATTCGGGCACGCTGTTCAAGCTCGGGGCCGTTGAGTCTTGGACGGTTGCCTTTAATTCCAACGGCGGGTCTGCTTGCGACACTAAGTTTGTTGCTACGGCCGACGGCAAGCTGGTCAAGCCAGCCGATCCGACGCGCGATGGCTACACTTTCGGCGGTTGGTTCACCGATGAGGCTTGCACGCAGGCGTATGACTTCAGTACGCCGGTGACGGCCGATCTGACGCTGTATGCCAAGTGGACCAAGAATGCTGTTAACCCTGGCGGCAATGGCGGTTCTGGCTCCAATGGCGGCAATGGTGGCGCTGGCAACGGTTCCGGTGCTGGCGCTGGCACGGGCACGGGTTCCGGCTCCGGCACGAAGGGCCAGCAGGCTGGCGGCGCTGTCGCTCCGGGTCATAAGCCGATGACCAAGACGACGGTGTCGACCAAGACCGAGGCCAAGGACAACAAGCCCAACAAGAAGGACTCCGATAAGTCCGATAAGAAGGACGAGAAGAAGTCTGACAAGAAGTCTGACAGGAAGGACGGCAAGTCCGACAAGAAGTCCGATTCCAAGGCCGATACGGGTGCTGTTTCCACGACCACTGCTAAGAAGTCCTCTAGTGCTTCCGAGCAGGAGACTGGCACCAATCCGCTCGCCATCGTTGGCATCGCCGCCGGCGTGATTGGCCTCGCGCTCATCGCCGTCTTCGTGCTGACCAAGCGCGGCAAGGGTGACGGTAATGCCCGATAAGCCCAAGGAGACCAGCGGGCAACAGCCCGACTCCTCGTTTATCCAGCTCGATGATCCAAAGCAAAAGGGCGCCGCTTCGGCGGCGTCCACCTCTCGTCGCAAGGCGCTCCTCGGCGTTCTGACTGCTGCATGCACCATTCTGATCGTCGTCTCGCTGGGTTTCGTCCATCCTTCCACAAGCGGTGCCTGGTCCATCGACTGGATCATTCAGACCGTGACGGGGGAGAGCGTCGTTTCCAAGGATGACAATGGGTCTGGCTCGTCTACCGCTTCGGGCGAGGCCAGTTCCAAGGATTCCAAATCTTCGGATGCTGCAAAAGATGAGTCCAAGGGCTCGAACGACGCCAAGGATGATTACGAGTCTTCGGACAAGGAATCGGACAAAAACTCGGATAGCAAGAAGTCCGAGGACCAGGACGGCAAGAAGTCTGGCGATAAATCCGCTGCCCAGAATACGGGAGCCGGCGATACTTCCAAGGTGTCTGGTGGTGCTTCTTCGGGCGGTGGCCAGTCGTCTAATGGAGCCTCATCCTCTAATGGTGGAAACGCCTCCTCGGGCGGCCAGAGCGGCTCGCAGGAGTCCAACTACGTTACGGTGACGGTCTCGGTCACATCGAGCTCTGTGGGCAATCCTGTGTCCTCTGGTGGCACCTTTACCTTTAACGAAGGCGCTACCGTCTACGATGCCCTGTGCGCGCTGGGCCTTTCTGTCAACGCACATGGCTCGTCGTACGGTACGTATGTCTCCGCGATTGGTGGTTTGGCCGAGAAACAGTACGGCGGCACGAGCGGCTGGATGTACTCCGTCAACGGCACAACGCCCATGACGGCCTGCAGTAACTACGTTCTCTCCAATGGCGACGACGTTGTTTGGTATTACGTAACGGGCTAGAGGCCCCGACATAGCGCGCCAGACGGGCGGTTCGGACCAACATCCGGACCGCCCGTTTTTCATGCGAATGGGACTGGGTCGCCGGGTCTCTCTGCAAACAAAAAAACCGGTTGGAACGGGAATTCCAACCGGTTATACATTCAAGCAAATAGTGAATCGACTACGACCGTGCGCCCTCGAGGAAGAAGCGGCGGCTGAAGTAGTTGTACCAGGTGACGAGGAACGTGGCGATGGCCTTCATGGCCTGGTAGCCGATGCTCAAAAACGTGACGCCCACAAACATGTACAGGTCGTTGAGGCCCAGACCGATCACCGACAGGATGGTGAAAATCGTGAACTCGCGCTTGCGGCTCATGCCCTCGCGATGGTCGAACACGTACTTCATGCTGAGCCAGTAGTTGACCACGACGGACGTGATAAACGAAACCGTGGTGCTCATCAAAAAGTCGAGGTGGAACAGCTCGACGAGCGCAATGAGCATGCCCCAGTCGATGCCAAAGGAGATAAGACCCACGACAGCAAACTTGAGGAACTGCTTGGTATGAGGTTGTGCCAGCGCCTTGCGCACGTAATCACATCCAATGCGTTGATGAATCGAGCAGAGGATACTTTAGAGCTTTTACAAGGGAAACGTAAGGTCTTTGCCAAGAACTATATGAACTCGCCAAATTTTCAAGAGCTAATCCGCAAACGTTGAAAATTTGCCCGTAAACGAGCGACACCCACGGACGATACTGCGCTGAGTGCGCGTCGTCCGTGGGCGCCGTAATGCTGCAGGGGTTTCGAGCTATTTTGTCTCGTCGCCCTCCAGGAAGATTTTTCGGGTCACAAAGTTGTAGACCATGACAAGCGCGGTGGCGCAGATCTTGGCGATATTGGCCTCGAGTCCCAGGCCGGCGTTGAGCGCCAGCACGATGCCGTCGTTGAGCACCAAACCGATCACGGACAGCACGACAAAGATGATGAACTCGCGGCGGCGGCTCATGCCTTCCTTGTGCGCAAACACGTACTTCATGCTTGCGAGGTAGTTAAAGATGAGTGAGATGATAAAGCCGCTGGTGTTGGCGATTAGGATGTTGAGGCCCAGACCGTAGTGGAGCAGATTCATAATGCCAAAGTCGATAACCGTGGCAATGACACCGACGACGCCAAATTTCATGATCTGCGCAAGGAGCTTTTGCATGGTACCTGCCTTAAGCTGGCGCCGAAGCGCCGCGGGGATGACAAACTCAGCAAGTTTAGCCAATCCCCGCGGGTGGTGCTAGGCGCGCTCCTCGATAGCACCGTTTCTATATGCATCGAGCAGCTGACGCAGGTCTTGGATTTGGCTGCGGATCTTGGCGCCAGTATCGGTGTCGCTCACCATGCGGCGACGGTCCGCTTGGTCAAAACGGTTGGTCTCGCTTTCGATGTCCACGTTGCGCGTGAGTGCCTCGGCAACCGTCGTAAAGGCCCGGTGCGACTTGAGGCGGCAGCCGCGCGAGCTCGAGATGAGCGTATAGCCGGCGATGCCCGTCTTGGGATGGTAAGCGCGGCAGAAGCCGCCATCGATGACCAGCAGCTTGCCCTCGGCGCGGATGGGCTGCTCGCCCTTGGTGGTTTTAACGGGCGTGTGGCCGTTGATGATGTGGCCGGTCGGCGAGCATGCCATGGGCGCGACGCCAAACTCGCGCATGATATCATCGCAGACCGAGGGCGACTTGGTAAGCGTAAAGTACGGGTCCATCGGCTCGACCCAGGTGCTCTTATCGGCGATATAGGCGCGCTCAAAGGTACGCACCAGGCGTCCGCTGGCGGGTGAATTGAAGCCAATCCACAGGTACCACATCCAGTCGAGGGCATCGCGGTCGCCCACGCGCCACGCGCGGCGGGCGATGTGGTCGCAAAAATCGAGATAATCGCGGCCAGCGTGCCAGGTGCCGAGGCAGTTCATGCTGCTAAAGGTGCCGTCTTCGTTGAGCGGAACGCAGCCGTGGAAGAGCAGGTTGCCGTTGGCGACCTTGTACATCGAGCCGTGGGTGTAGAGGAAATCGATATGGCGATGCAGGTGATCGGCGGTGACAAACTCGGACACGAGCTTGTCGATGATGTGCTGCTCCTGAGACGTGAGCGTGTAGGGGTCCGCCGGGTCGACGGTGGGGAAGTCGTTGGTCGTGAGCGGCCACACGCTGCCGTCGGCGAGCGTGACCGTGCCGGTGTCGTGGTCGATCTTGTCGAGTAACAGGCGGTCGGTCATATCGAACTCGGGGTGGCGCTGGATAATCTGGCCCTCTAGCTTAAAGAGCAGCACGTTGATGGCCTTGATCAGCGGGGTGATGGGCTCACCGGCGGTGTAGGTGGCATCGGCAAAGGCAACAAGCTCGCGCAGCGAGATGCCGTAGTCGTTCTCGAGGATCTCGTAGTTGTCGTAGCGTAGGTTGTTGCGCAGCACCGTGGCGATGCAGGCGGGCTCACCGGCCGCAGCGCCCATCCACAGCAGGTCGTGGTTGCCCCACTGGATGTCGAGTGAATGGTAGGTGAGCAGACGGTCCATAATCTTGGCCGCGCCGCCGCCGCGGTCGAAGATGTCGCCCACCAGGTGCAGGTGGTCGACGGCCAGGCGCTTGATGAGCGAAGCGAGCGACTCGATAAAGTCGTCTGCGCTGGCGGTCTCCAGGATGGACTCCACGATGCGCTCGTGATAGCGCACGCGATAGTTGTTCTCGTCCGGGTGCGTGTGCAACAACTCGTCGATGATGTAGGCGTAATCGCGCGGGATGGCCTTACGCACTTTGGAGCGCGTGTAGCGGCTTGAAAGCGAGCGAGCGACCATGATGAGCTGGTCAAGCATCGTCTTGTACCAGGTTGGCGAGTCCTCGCGCCGGCTGCGGACCAGGTCGATCTTCTCGCGCGGGTAGTAGATGAGCGTACACAGCTCGCCCTTTTCGTCAAAGGAGAGCGTGTCGCCAAAAATCTCGTCGACATGCTCGCGCACGACGCCCGAGCAGTTGTTGAGGATGTGCATAAAGGCTTCGTACTCACCATGCACGTCGCTCATAAAATGCTCGGTGC
Organism: uncultured Collinsella sp.; assembly: GCA_900542555.1. Taxonomy (GTDB): domain Bacteria; phylum Actinomycetota; class Coriobacteriia; order Coriobacteriales; family Coriobacteriaceae; genus Collinsella. Next base: position 5,810 of record UQNU01000042.1, on the reverse strand, counting down.
CCTTGGGTAGGTTGAGGATGGCCGAGAGATTGATGATCTCGGTAAATGCGGATTGTTCGGTGGGGAACTGTCTCGACAGCAGGCGCAGATACTTAAAGTCTTGCGGATTGCGATCGAATGCGACCATGAAACACCTTCCGATGGGGCTGGTAAAACTGATAAACAGCGTCAAACGTTTATCAGTATGCGCCGCTTTTGTTTCGATTTTGCGCCACCGGCTGAATTGTCGGCTGAACGGTTTGGTAAATCGATTTAGTTGAGGTAGATATGGCGGTTGGGTGGAGACGACAGAGGGTGTTTTTTCAGATATTTATGCGTGGGGCCGGTGGAGACGATGGTGGTAAAGATGTTCACTATTTTTGGTTCGATTTGGTAAATAGTGGACATATGTACCGCATGTAGGCTCACTGTGCGATAATTTGCGCAGCAATGAGTAAGGAGCCTCATATGAGTGATTTTGTCCTGACCTGTGAATCCGCCGCCGATCGAACCCGTGAGTTCTTTGCGTCGCGCAATATCCCTGTCGTGTGTTTTCATTACGAGATCGACGATGTTGTCTATACGGACGATCTGTATCAGTCGATTACGCCGGACGAGTTTTTTGCCCAGATTGCCGCGGGCGCCATGCCCAAGACGTCTCAGGTGAGCGTGGGTGAGTACGAGGAGTTTTGGGAGCCGTTTGTTGCCGAGGGTAAAGACGTGCTGCACCTGACGTTGTCGTCGGGTATTTCGGGCACGTATGGATCGGCCTGCGTCGCGGCGCAGATGCTTGCGGATCGCTATCCCGAGGGCGGCAAGGTGCGCGTCATCGATTCGCTGGCGGCGTCTTCGGGCTTTGGCCTGTTGTTGGAATATGCCGCCGATGTGCGCGATAGCGGGGCTTCACTCGACGAGACGGCTGCCTGGATCGAGGAGCACAAGCTCAACCTGCACCACTGGTTCTTCTCGACCGATCTGTCGAGCTACCTGCGCGGCGGTCGCATTTCGGCCGCGAGCGCGATCATCGGCACGGCGCTTAAGATTTGCCCGCTTATGACGGTCGATTGCGAAGGTAAGCTGTCGCCACGTGAGAAGATTCGCACTAAGAAGCGCGCGATTTCCGAGATGGCTAAGACCATGATGGCACACGTACAGGACGGTGCAGATTATTCGGGTAAGTGCATCATGTCGCAGTCGGCGTGCCGCGAGGATGCTGAGGCGGTCGCGGCGCTGATTGAGGAACAGGTTCCGCAGCTTAAAGGTAAGATTGAGATCAATGACATCGGTGCTCTGATTGGCTCGCATACCGGACCTGGTACGGTGGCGCTCTTCTTTATGGGCGACAAGCGCGTGGATTAATTTGCCCCATCACGTCGCTGCATGATTGCTCAAACGAAAACGGCCCGCCTCACGTTTGTGGGGCGGGCCTTGCTGTTGCGGCTAGCGTTTCTTTCCGCGGAAGAAAAAGCCGTGCAGTGACGGCTTGAGGCCGCGGTTGGCGCGATGCTCCTCGACGCGCTCGTGGATCGAAGCGACGCGCTCGATGACTTCGTCGGGAATCGGCACATCGGGATTCATGTTCTCGACTTGGCTGACCTCGGCGGCGGCGACCTGGTCGATAATGGGCACGTCGTCGCGCGAGATGACAGGTGTGGCGTCTTCCTTCATCTTGCGATAACGCTGCATCATGTCGGTCTGTAGCTGCTGGGCCGAAGGCGGTGTCCAGATGATGGCGTTGGCGCCGGCGGCGATGGTCTCGCGAATGCTCTCGGGCGTCTTGCCGCCCGGCGCGATAAGCGGCAGGTTGGGATAGTGCTCGCGCAGCTCGCGTAGGACCTGGGGCGTGTTCTTGCCGGCGGCGATGTTGAGAATCTTGGCGCCGGCGCGCACCTTGGCGTGGGCATCGTCGTCGCAGCGAACGACCGTGGCGATGACGGGGATGTCGGCGATGTTGGTGATGTGCTCGACCATCTCGGCAGTAGCGGGGGAGTTGACCACGCAGCCCGCCGCGCCCTGCATCTCGGAGACGGCTGCCATCTGCACGGAGCGCTTACCGGTCGTAGTTCCGCCGCCCACGCCTACAAAGACCGGGCACTCGGCGACGGTCAGCAGCGCTTGCGTAATGGCGGGCTGCGGCGTGAAAGGGTAGACCGCAAAGACGGCATCGGCGTTGGAGTTGCGGATAACCGCGACGTCGGTGGTGTAAATGAGCGACTTGATGCGTCGGCCAAAGAGTGTGAAGCCGCTGGCCTCCTCGATCTCGTCGGGCATGCGAAGGGCAGCCTTGCGCAGGCGTCCGTCGATGGGCTGGGGCTCCATAGGGAGCAGGCCGTTGGGCGTGATGGCTACTTGGGGCTCGGTGAGCTCGTCTGCGAGCTCGACCTCGGAAAAATCGACCGAGGCGACGATGTCCTCGTGCACCTCGGCGGGCACATCGATGGGAGCTTGGTCGTTTGCCGCCGCAGGCGTGTCGAAGGAGCTGGTGCCGACGAAGGCGTCGACGCGCTCATTTAGATCGTTGAGGGTATCCATGGAGGCTCGATTCTATGTGATGATGGCCGGCGCGATGCAGCCGGAATTGCGAATGCTAAATCGTTTGACGAGTTGATTTTTCCCCGCCGCGCCATCCGTTAGACCGAAGGGCCGGCGAACGTGAAGGAGCTGTGGTGGCGGGTATCGAGGTGCTATCTTGAAAGTCCCGTTTAAAAGAGAGGTGACGCGGTATGGAATTTTCGGCAATGTTGGGCTCGATTGGCCTATGCGTGGGCGCAATCGTAGCCGCCGCGGTCATCTACTTTGTGGTCACGGCCATTAAGGGCAAAGGGGCCGAACGCAAGGAGCGCGCGATGCTTAAACAGCATCGCGACCAGCAGGGCAAACGCGCACAGAGATAGCTTGTTGAGTTTTGGATCCGTGCGCTAGCTGCGTTTTCGGATTAGGGCAATGTAGAAGCCCTCAAAGTCGCGGCTAGGCGGAATGGTCAGCGTGCCGGGCATACCGTTGGCGACGGACGAGACGTGGCCGGCGGCGATGGCCTCGGTGAGGGCGTTGCACTCGATGCGTGGCTCTTCGCCAGCTTCCTGAGCACGGCGCGTTTCACTTTCGCTCGGCGTGCCGTCGAGGGGGATAAGCTCGCAATCCATGTGCTTGTCGAGGGCCTCTTGCAGGGCGTCCTCGTTTTCCTGCGGCAAGATCGAACAAGTCGAATAGACGAGCGTGCCGCCCGGTTTGAGGGCACCCATGGCGCGGTCCAGAAGTGCTCGCTGCGAGCGGGCGCACTTGCCGAGCAACTGCTCGGTGAGGCCGCGCAGACTCTTCTCGTTGCCGCTGATGACGGTGCCCGTGCCGGTGCAGGGAGCGTCGAGCAGGATGCGGTCAAAGCGGAAGAACTCGTCGAGCTCGCGTGCGTCGATGCGCATGACGGGCACATTATTTGCGCCTTGGCGGTGGAGGTTAGCTTCGAGCTTTTCGGCGCGGGGAATGCTCATCTCGCAGGCCGTGAGGTGCGCCTGTCCCTGCGTGAGGGCGGCGATCTGCGTCGTCTTGCCACCGGGGGCCGCGCACATATCCAGGATGTCCTCGCCGGTCTGAGCGCCCAGGACCAACGGCGGCATCATGGACGACAGGCTCTGCAGATAGATTTTGCCGTCGCGGTAGATGTCGAGATCCCACAAATCGGATACCAGAGCCTCGGGCAGGATGAAAGCGTCCGGATACCAGGTAACGGTTTGGTGCGCGATGCCAGCCTCGTCGAGTGCGGCGGCGATGTCTTCGGCGGTCGCCTTGAGCGTGTTGGCACGCAGTGTGACTGGGCGTGTGGCCGCGGCGCCAAAGCCTTCGATCATGAGCTCGGCATCGGTGGGGGCATAGGCGCCGGCAACCGTGTCGACCATAAAGCGCGGCAGGTCGGCGGCGGAGTGTTGGGCGGCAAGCTGGTCGGAAAGCTCGGTGGCAGCAAACTGCCTAAGCTTGAGCTCGGGCTTAACCTGCTTTTTCTGCTTACGACGACGCGGCTTGGACATCCGTCTTTCCTTCCCATTCCATTACATGTCGAGTGTTGTTTTAGTACTGGCTCTCGTGCTTGCTGAAGAAGTCGAAGCGCGGGGGCAGCGGCTTTACGCGGTGCTCGCCGGGCTTCTCGCCCAGGCTCTCCACAAACTCGTCCGTGGAGGCAAAGATGTTATCCCAGCTAAAGAAGGCGACCGGATCGACGTCGAAGTACTCGCAGATGAGCTCGCAGCCGGCCGGGACGATGCCGTGCATAAGCACGGTCGCCACGCGCAGTTCGGTAAAGGCGTCGACGAGGGCCTGCGTCATGGCGGCGTTTGCCGGCTCGCCCTCGAGCTTGTTGGCGGCCTTGGAGGCATCGCTCCAGCGCTTGTTGGCGGCACGCAGGTAGTCGTCGCACACGGCGAGTGCGCGGTGCGTCTCGAACTTGTACATGGCCTGCTCAAAGGCGAGGGCTGCCTGCTCGGCGGCTTCGACCACGGTGGTGGAGGCAGCACCGGCGGGGATGCAGCCGTTGCGGTAGGGGCTCTCGTCGCCCTCCTTGACGGCGACGCCGTAGAAGCAGCTGCGGGCCAGACGGTTGAACACGCCGGTCAGCAGCGCGCTCTCCTTAAGGGCCGGGTCGATAACGCGCTTGTCGTCGCAGGCGCGCACCTCGTTGCCGTCCTTGTCCTTGCCGGTCACGCGCGTGTCATATGCCTTGGGGCTAAAGCTTACCGGCTTCTCGGACAGGCCGAGCGACAGCCAGTGCGCGCGCATCTGCTCGCAGGTGTAGTGGTTGAGCAGGTCGTCTGCCGGCGGGGGAGGCGTCTGCGAGGACGAGCTGGCTTTTTTGCCCATGTAGAGCAGGTGATAGCAGGCGCTGACGGTGCTCTGCGTAAGGTCCCAACCCAGGGCCTCCCACATGGCTGTCTGAGCGATGCAGTAGAAATAGATGTTGTCCTGACCGATGAACTGGTAGATCTGTGCGTCGTCCGAGCACCACCAGTCGCGCCAGTCGAGCGAGCTGTGCTGGTAGGTGGGCGCGGGGACCTGCGTGGAGTCGGCAGCGGGCTCGCCCATGAGGGCGGCATCCTGGGCGGCGACACCCTCGGTCACGCCGGCGGCCTTGGCATCGCGCGCGAGCACGGTACGCGTATAGCTGATGGGCGCCCACAGGCTCTCGGGCCAGCACCAGCAGGTGACGTCGGAGACGCCATCGACCTCGGGCACCGGAACGCCCCAGCCGATGTTACCGGTGATGCGGAAGGGCACGAGCGCCTTGCCGCTGCGGAAGCGCACGCCGCCGTTGGCGAGCACCGCGTGGGCGTCGTCGCGCTCCTTCCAGCTGGGGAAGGTGACGGTAAAGCTGCTCTTGTTGCCCTCGGGCTCCAGCACGGTGTGCTCGGGAAGCTGATCCTCGACGGCATCGAAGGCCTCGCGGAACTTGTTCTGGATATAGAGCTGAGCCGGCAGCAGCCACTCCTCCATAGTCTTGGAGACCACGGAACGAACCTGCGGGTTCTGGGCGAGCTTGGCGGTATAGGTCTTCATAAAGTCGAGGTAGGCCGGCAGGTCGAAGTAGAGGTTGTCTACCGGGCGCAGCTCGGGCACCTCGCCGGTGAGCTGGCTTTTGGGCGCGATGAGCTCCTCGGGCTCAAACTGGTGACCCAGGTCGCACTCGTCGGCATAAGCCTTCTCGGACTTGCAGCCCTGGATGGGGCAGCGGCCGATTACCTGACGGCCGTTGAGGAACGTGCCGGCCTTGGCATCGTAGAACTGCAGCGTGGAGCGCTTGGAGATGGTGCCCTGCTCGTGCAGGCGCTTGATAATCTCGGCGGTCA
>UQNU01000041.1 GCA_900542555.1 uncultured Collinsella sp. | reverse complement strand
GCGCCGAATGCTCGCCATCGAAATTTATCGATGGCCTATTTCAGACTGTAATGGGATGGTTGATTGCCCGGTGACGTTGTGGATCGCGTCGGGTTGTCTATGCTCGATGCGACAACTCCAGCATGAGGCCGTCTCGCGCTTCTTCGAGACTCGCCACCGAGACCTTCCAGGAAAAGTCCGCTAGGCTGCCGTCTAGTTTATTGCGGCTTACGACCGGGCAATAAGCGGGCGTCTCAACATGTTGGTCAAGCAAAATCTTTTGTTAATTTCGAACAGGTATTCGATGTGGATGACTTTGTACCGGGCGAAAGCAATTGAGTCTAATTATGTTTTCATGCAGGTCAAGGGTGCTGTCTACAAGGGGATGAGCTGACTCGTAATTTCACGTGAATAAGTTCCGCATTATTTTAGCTGCGTTTACCTGTTAAAACACAACATCTTGTGCTCATCATCAAAAAAGAATACAGGATATGGAACTGGCGAAGGGCTACAATTGAAACAACGAGAAGCGTCGTTTCCCCATTACAACCTAATTGTTCGGAAGGAGTCGGAAGGAATAGCTGTCAAAATCGAGGCCATATTGATGGTTCATTAAATTTCTTTAGGGGCGTGTGCGCTTATTGGTCAACAGAAGTATGCGCTCCTGTTTGCTTAACTCATTTACAAATTGCTTTTCTTCAGCAACCTTTCACTTGCGTGGCAGGGCTGGATAGTGCGCAAAAATTGCGGAGGATGGCTTCTGGATTGGAGGAGTGAGATTATTGGTCAATAACTTTCTTAATGAGTTGCTTGGGAAGATTTCTGCTTACGATCTGTTCAATGTGCTCATACCGGGCGCACTCGTAACATATTTCGCCAGTCAGACACCGTTGGGCAGTTTTATCGATTGTTCTAACTGGATGGCGTTATCTGTGATGAGTTATGTTCTCGGGCTTATTGCTTCACGGATTGGCTCTCTCTGCATTGAGCCGTTGGTTCAAAACCTGAAGCCTACCAGAAAACGGGACTATTCTGCCTTTGCGTATGCTCAGAAAAACGATCCTAAGGTCGAACAGCTCCTAATGATTTCAAACATGTATCGCAGCATGGCTGGGGCGGGTGTTTTGCTCGTCATTGTTCTGCTCGCATCGTTGCTGCCGGAATCTTTTCGATTTGAAGCGGCTTTTGTGACCCTATTCGTTTTTACCGTTCTGTTTGTTATCGCTTGGGTCAAGCAGGAATGGTATGTAGAAAAACGAATCAACTTCAATCTTGAGGAGTGTGATAACCATGAGCGAGATTAAGTCTCTGTCCGTTGATAACGGCGACATGTTTTATATCAATCACAATACTGATAACTTCAGCATGATTGACTGTAATATTACCGATGAGCGTAAGTCGGAAATCCTTGATGAGGTCAAAAACCTTGCAGGGAAAAAGGACGTCGTTCGTTTTATCAGTACGCATCCGGACCAAGATCATATCCAGGGTATTGAGTATCTTGATGAGCTCGGGCTTATCAGGAATTTCTATTGCGTTGACAATAATGTCTCTAAGTCCACGGAGACTGAGAGTTTCAAAAAGTATAAAGATCTGAAGGGGTCGTCGTGCGCTTACAAAATATACAAGGGGTGTAATCGTAAATGGATGAACGTTTCTGATGGTGAGCGCGGCTCTGCTGGGATTAGCGTCCTCTGGCCCGATGTGAATAATGAGACCTTCCAGGATGCTTTGCGGGATGCCGAAAGCTCTGATAAACCCAATAATATTAGTCCTGCGATTGTCTACTCTCTTGAGGAAGGGGTCCGTGCGCTTTGGCTTGGTGACATGGAGAATGACTACATGGTGGCGATTGAAGACGACATTGAGCTTTCGCCTGTGGATATTCTTTTTGCGCCGCATCATGGTCGGAAGTCCGGTCGCGTTCCTAAGACATGGCTGGATAAGCTGGATCCTCGGTTGATCGTTGTGGGAAAAGCTCCGTCAGACGAGCTTGAGTATTACTCGAATTACAACACTCTGACACAGAACAGCGCTGGCGATATTTTGTTCTGTTGCGAAGCCGGTAAGACTCACGTTTACGTTGGTTCTCCTTCTTACAACGTCAATTTCTTAGACCGAGACCCTAATGCTTCGGTTGTGAAGGGTTCGCTGTATTATTTGGGCTCTTTTGATTGCGGTGATCGCTAGTCCTGCTGTTGCCTCGTTCAATCATGGCCTGTCTGTGCGTTTACCTTACAGGCCATGATACGACCTTCAGTCTCCTTGAGATAACGTAGAATGTCGTCCTGATATACAAAAGCTCTTTGGGAGCTTTAAGGGTGACGCTTTCTGTTAGAGAGTGTCGCCCTTTTTTCATGCATGTAATGCGTGACGTGCTAGCTAAACGCCATTCCGGCAAGGGAACGGTCGAGTATGGGCGGTTTGCACCTTGCGCCTGCTGTCATTGGTGTAGCAAGCACTTGATTTAGCCTACATAAAGTCTATAATCAAAGAAAAACTCTGATATATCTTTTCAAAACAATGAAAGGAATGTTGAGCACCATGCTTTGCCAGTTCACCTTTAAGAACTATCGGTCCTATCGCGACGAGGCGGAGCTTTCTATGCAGGCGACGCCGATGAAGGAGTTCGAGCGCTCTCTCATAGCGTGCCCTGATGGGCAGGGCTTTCTCCCGGTGGCCGCGGTGTACGGACCCAACGCCGGCGGCAAGTCTAACCTGCTTGAGGCTCTCGACTACGTTCGTTCGGCGGTGGCCAGACCGGTCAGATTACTGTCCGCCAGCGCTGATGCACCAGAGGGTGATCGTCCATCGATACCCCGTTGTTCTGCGTTCGGGTTCGATGACGTGTCTGCTGCCGAGCCCACTGAGTTCGAGCTCTACTACCGCGCTGGCGACCACGAGTACCGCTATGCCTTGTCCGTACACGCCGATGAGATCGTGTCCGAAGGGCTGTGGCGGCGTAAATTGGGAGCGTCGCGTACGGCGATGCTGTTCGAGCGCGAGGATACAAAGGTTGAACTCGGCCCCACACTGCGTAAGCTTGTGACGGCTGCGAGGTTCAACCCGAGTCTGCCGTACCTATCGTTCCTTTGCATCAACTTTGATGTGCCGGTGGTCAAGGAGGCGGCCAGCTGGTTTCTCAACGCAGTGTTTCTGAACTATAACAGTTCCTATCTGGAGCGGATGCTCGAACAGTTGCTTAACGAGGATGATTCGCCCGAGGTCACGCGTTTTCTGCGCGCCGTTGATGTGCGTATCGATGGCTTCAGAGTGGAGAGGGCGCCGGAATGGCGCGGCCAGCGCGTCTTCGTGAGGCACGAGGCGAGCGGCAAGGCGTACGAGTTGCGTTTATCCGAGGAATCTGCCGGCACCCAGAAGCTCATGGGGTTGGCTGCGTATCTGATGACAGCGCTTGAGCGTGGTGGCACCGTTGTGGTAGACGAGCTCGACGCCAAACTGCACCCGAAGCTTCTTCGCTATGTGATTCTGCTGTTTAAGGATCCTGAGGTCAACAAGAGTGGCGCGCAGCTCATCTTCTCGTCCCAGGACGTGTCAACCATGCGAAACGATGTGTTCCGCCGTGACGAGATATGGTTCGCTGCGCGCGGCGAGGGGGAGGCGAGCCAACTGTGGTCTCTCGCCGACATCCACGAGGCAAACGGCAATCTGGTAAGCAAGAACGCGGCTTTCGACAGGCAATACCTGTCCGGCCGCTACGGTGCCGACCCGTATCTCACCCGCATCGAGGAGTGGGATTAGCATGGTGGCGAAGAAGTCGAAGGGCTGGCGCAGCGGCAAGCGTGAGGGTCGCTCGCGCATGGTTCAGATGACGCGTCATCTTGTAGTGAGCGAGGGCAAGGAGACCGAGCCTCGCTACTTTGAGGGTATGCGTGCGGCGTTGGGCGCGGCTAACGAGCGTAAGGTTGCCATTGTCGTTAAGGGAACCGGCAAACACACGCTTGACCTGCTTGACTTCGCCGTCGAACACTGTCGCTATGCGCCCGAGACGTTCGACCATGTGTGGCTCGTGTATGACAAGGATGACTTCCCTGCATCCGACTTTGACGCGATAGAGCGTAAATGCACTAAGCTTTCCGATGGCTCGAGGACCTTCCACGCGTTGTGGTCGAATCCCTGCTTTGAACTGTGGCCGCTTTTGCACTTTCGCTACACGACCGCGCATATGTCCGCGTCCGACTGCCAGCATGCTCTCGCGCATGAGATGTCGAAGAACTTGGGCATCGAGTACCGCAAGAACCTGGACGGGATGTTTGGGGCAGTGGATGATAGGCGAGGCGAAGCATTGCAGCGTGCTGGGCGCCTCATCGCCTACCATAGGGAACTGGGTAACATTAAGTCATCTGCGCAAAACCCTGCAACTAAGGTGGGAGAAATTTTCGATGTAATCGGGCCGTACCTGGTTGGATAGCCGAGTCTGTGGATTAGCTTTCCGATTAGGGCGATTTACGGATTGTACTGCGCTATTGCGAGTCCGGTGCATAGGAGAAGTGCGGGGAAAAATCGAAACTCGCCGAGCGCACACTGATTTTTGCCAATAAAACTGCAGGTCGCGGATGCCCAAAACAGGGGCCTGTTTGACAGATCTCGGTTTTTCACCGCACCTCCGATTGGGCGCGCATTTAGCACCCTCGATGTCCCCACATCCACTAAAAAAGTTCTTAAAACAGCCTTAAAGGCGCCCCAGCTCGCGTTGACAGCGTAAAATACGCATGTTTGACTATGACAAATGTGGAGTTAAGGGGAGGAGCGCGCTATGGAAGTGCTGGTTGTTGGCAACACCGCATATGTTGACGATGACTTCTGTGCCAAGGCGTTCCCCGGGGACCACGTTAAGGTCGTCGCTTCCGCGGAAGCACGCCGCGACGAGTCATCGCCCCACGCCTCGTGGAAAGAGCTTCTGCAACACCTGGATCAGGCCTATGAGTTCGACTGCGTGGTCTACTTTTCTAATTATCTTACCCCGCATATCGATAGCGTGGGCGATATCGAGCTGCTGCGTTCGGTCTTTCGCGCGTGCATGGGTCGCCGGATCCAGCTGTTGTATATAGCAGGTCCCGCAGGTGCCGAGGGCGCCGCCGATGCCGCGGGGCGAACGGGCAAGGGCATTATCGCGCGCGCAGCCAACGACCTGTGCCGCTACTACGCTGCTCGCGAGGGCGTTCAGACCAAGATCCTGCGCGTGCCCTTCCTGTACACTGCCTCCGCCGCGCTGGAAGATCCGTTTTTGGTGCCGCTGCTCGACGCGTGCTCAACCGGATCGGTCGCTCTGCAGGGCGCTCAGGACGCGGCGTTTCCCCTGCTGTGTGCCGAGGAGCTTGCGGTGCTGGTACGCCGTATCTTCGACAGCTGGGATGCCTCCTTTGAGACGCTCGACGTTGCCGATACCTTCCATCACACGGCGGGTGAGGTAGGCGACGCCCTCAAGGCGTTGTTCCCCGGCCTTGCCGTTGCCTATGGCGATTCTGCCGGCTACGTCATGCCCACCAGCGACGTCGTTCGCGTGCGCTATGGTTGGTTTCAGCGGTACGACCTGCTGCGCGATCTTTCGACCATTCAAGTGCGTTGGGATGTTGGCCGCGCAAAGAAGGTCAACCCCTTGCGTGCCGCCATCGACCGCATCCAAATGCGCTCGCTGCCCATCAAATGCTTGGAGACGGGCGTTGCTTGGGTTCTGTTCGAGGTGCTGGAGCATCTGTTCTCACAATCGGCCCAGCTCAACGTGCTCGATTATCGCCTGCTCTACGTGGTGCTGATCGGCACGTTGTATGGCTTGGACTTTGGCCTGGTTGCGGCGCTGCTGGCGTCGGTGGGTTTGGCAGCCAGCTACTTTACTCAGTACGGCTATACCTTCCAGGGTCTGTTCTACGAGCCGTCCAACTGGCTACCGTTTATTGCGTACTTTGTTGTAGGTGCCGTATGCGGCTATGTGCAGCTGCGCAACAGCGAAGCCATTAGGGCGGAGCGCGATCAAAACGAGCTCGTGCGCAACCGCAATACGTTCCTTACGCAGCTCTACCACGACGCGATCGAGGACAAGCGCGCGTACAGGCGCCAGATCGTGGGGCGCCACGATAGCTTTGGTAAGATCTTTGCCGTGACGCAAGAGCTCGACGTGCTCAACCCACGCGACATCTACCGCAAGTGCTGCGAGCTCATAGGTGAGATTCTCGAAAACGATTCGGTGACGATCTACCACGTTTCGGGCGGGGCGTTTGCACGTCTGGTGGCGGCGAGTCCCGTGATTGCCGAAGATGCCACGCGCTCGCTCACGCTTGAGCAGCTTGCGCCCCTTTTGGGCGGCGGGGGTCGTTCGAATCTGTGGGTGAATCGCGAACTGACGCCGGGGCTTCCCATGTTTGGATATACGATCGAGCGCGACGGGGCGCCCGCCGTGTTGATCTTTGTGCGTCGTGCGGCCGAGAACCAAATGACGCTCTATTACCAAAACCTGTTCCGCATCTTGTGCGGCCTGGTCGAAAGCGCGCTGGGCCGTGCCTTTGACTATGAGGCCGTGGCGCAGGATAAGCGCTGCGTTGACGGCACTTGCGTGCTCAAGCAGGCGGCCTTTGGCCAAGAGCTCGCGGCCGAACAGGCGCTGGCAGACGGCAAGATGGGGAGTTTTTTGCTCCTGCGCGTCGTGCCGGGCATGGAGCCTGTCGGCGAGCTGGTGGGCGCTATTGGATCGGCGATCCGTGAGAGCGATGCGGCAGGCTTGGTCGACGGCGACGTGCTCTACCTGCTTATGCGCCAGGCAAAGGCGTGCGATTTGCCCATTATCCGCGAGCGCCTGAGCACCAAGCAGATTGAGGTGGAGCCCGTCGACGGCGAAGACATCGTGGCGCTGCTGCAGCACATCGCTGACACCGGTGACGGTGAGGGGGATGCCGCTTGATCTCGCTTGTCGTTGCTGCCGTCTTGCTGCTGATTCATGCGCTGGTTTGCCTGGTGCTGTGGACGCTTATGAAGTTGGGCCTGCTGCCGGTGCGCGGGCATATGCTGGCCGTGATGGTACTTGTGCCGTTGTGGGGCCCGCTATTGGTGTTGCTACTTTCGATGCGCAGTGCCGTGTTTGGCGAGGACCTTAAGGACGCCACATTGGAGTTGTTGCGCATTAACGATGAATTGCATCGCAGCATCTTGGTTCATGACCGTGAAGCCGATGCGGGCGTGATTCCGCTCGAGGAGGCGCTCATTGTCAACGACCCGGCAGACCGCCGCCGTCTAATGCTCTCCATGCTCACCGAGGACCCCGATGCGTACTTGGCGCAGCTGCAGGCCGCAAAGCTCAACGACGATGTTGAGGTGGCGCATTATGCCGCGACGGCCGTGGCGCAGATTTCCAAGGAATCCGACCTTAAGCTGCAGCAGCTGGAACGCGCCTTTAAGACCGACCCGAGCGCGCAAAACCTCAACGAATACTGCGATTTTCTTGGTGAGTATTTGGACTCGGGTTTGGCTGAGGGGCGCGTGGCTCAGATTCAGCGCCAACAGTACGCGCGCCTGCTTGCGCGCCGCTGCGAGCGCGAGGACGCCTTTGAGCTGCGTATTCGTTATGCGACGGCACTGGCCGATGTCGGCCAGATCGACGAGGCGCAGGCCGTGACCGACCAGCTGGTGTTCGACGTGCCCGAGGAGCAGGAGGTTTGGATGCTTTGCCTGCGCTTGGCCGTGATTCGTCGCGATGGGCAGGCGGCACGGCGTGTAATCGACGCAATCGACAAGCAGCATGTGTATTTAAATGCCGAAAATCGCGAGAGGCTAGCATTTTGGCGTGAAGGAGAGGAGGCCCGATGAGCGTGGTGCAACATATCCGCGAGCGTGCGGGCCATTTTCGCTGGATGGGCCTGCTCGTGGTGTGGGCGGTCTTTATTGCCATGGCCGCCGTGCTGCTGGTGGAGCGTGCCGGCGTGCAGTACAGTGCGGGCCAGCATAAGCTGGGGATGCTTGCCGCCAACGATGCGGTGCCGGCCTCCTCGGCAATATTTGGTCAAAAGCCCACATGCCTAGTCATTACCGATTCCGACCAAGACGGCGTCGAGGACGTTAAAGACCAGTTCGACCAGATTTTGCTCGATATGAAGATCGCCCATCGCGACGTTGATGTTGCCACCGATGGCGCGGACGCGATTCCCTCGCTCACGTCGTTTGACCGCGTGATTGTGCTTATGCCATCGCTCGATGCGCTGGGCACGCACCTCACTGACCTGATGAGCTGGGTGAAAGCCGGCGGCTCGCTCATGCTGGGTATGACGCCGGAGAACTCCGGCTATCTGCAAGCCGTCGCACCCAAGTTTGGCATCGATACCGTTGGATATGAGTACACCATGGCTGAAAGTATCGTCCCGAGCAAGGACTTTATGATTGGCGGTGGCCAGCGCTACGAGTTTTCGGACCCCTTTAAATCGTCCCTGTTGGTTTCGCTGCGCGAGACGGCGCACGTGTGGGCCAAAACCGGCGATATGGGTGCGCCCCTTGTTTGGTCGAGCGATTGCGGCAGCGGACATACCGTGGTGTGCAACTTTGGCATTTACAGCAAGGTCATGCGTGGCTTTTACGCTGCGGCAATCAGCCTTTTGGGTGATGCCACGGCATATCCGGTCATCAATAGCGCCGTGTTCTACCTGGACGACTTTCCCAGCCCCGTGCCCTCGGGCGACGGCACCTACATCAAGCGCGACTACGGGCTTTCCATCGCCGACTTTTATGCCAAGGTCTGGTGGCCCGATCTGCAAAAGCTCGCGCAAAAATACGACATTCGCTATACCGGCGTGATGATCGAAAACTACGAGGACGCGGTCAACCAGACCGAGCCCGCGCGCCAGGCCGATACCACGCAGTTCCGCTACTTTGGCGGCATGCTGCTGCAGATGGGCGGAGAGTTGGGCTTTCACGGCTACAACCATCAGCCGCTGGCACTCTGGGACACCGACTACGGTACGCTGTACGACTACAAGACGTGGAAGAATAAGGAGACGCTCGTCGCATCGCTCAACGAGCTCATCGCTTTCCAGGACGAGGTGCTGCCCAACGCGCACGGTTCGGTTTACGTGCCGCCGTCAAATATCCTTTCGGCCCGCGCCCGCAAGCTTATCGGCACCGATGTTCCGCGCATTAAGACCATCGCCAGTACATATTTTGATGACGGCACCGACCTGCCGTACGTGCAGGAGTTTGGCGTGTCGAGCGATGGCATTGTGGAGCAGCCGCGTATTGTCTCGGGCGGCATGGTCGACGATTCCTATATGCGCCTGGCTGCCGTGTCCGAGCTCAACATGCACTATGTGAGCACGCACTTTATGCATCCAGACGATCTGCTCGATCCCGATCGCGGCGCCAGGCAAGGCTGGGAGGTCTACAAGGGCGGCCTGACCGACTACATGGACTGGCTTACCGAGTCTGCGCCCGACCTGCGTCGCCAGACCGGCTCGGAATGCTCGGGCGCCATCCAGCGCTTTTCGTCGGTGACGGTGAGCGTGGATACCAGCGCGGATGTCTGGACGCTTAGCCTGGGTAATTTCCACGACGAGGCGTGGCTCATGTTCCGTGCCAACAACGGCGAGCCGGGTACAGTCACGGGTGGCGAGATTACGCATCTGACGGGCGACCTGTACCTGGTCAAAGCCACGGACAAGACGGTGACCATTGCGCGCAAGGAGGGTGGCGACCGATGAGAATCTGCTTGGTGCTCGAGGGCTGCTACCCCTACGTGCACGGCGGTGTGTCCACCTGGATGCACGGCTACATCACGGCCATGCCCGAGCACGAGTTTGTGCTGTGGGTGATTGGCGCTCACGCCGAAGAACGCGGCAAGTTTGTCTACGAGCTGCCCGGCAACGTCGTCGAAGTACACGAGGTGTTCCTGGACGATGCCCTGCGTCTTGCGGGCGAGCAGGAGGAAGTCGACTTCGACGACCGCGAGCGCGAGGCCTTGCGCCGTCTGGTTTCGCTCTCCAATCCGGACTGGGACGTGCTGTTCGATATTTTCCAGCGCCGCCACGTGCATCCGCTCTCATTTTTGCAGAGCCGCACGTTTATGGACATCTTCCGCGACGTGTGCCTGGCCGAGTACCCGTATACGCCTTTCGCCGACGCCTTCCACACCATGCGCTCGATGTTACTGCCCGTGCTCTATCTGCTGGGCAGCGAGGTTCCGGTGGCCGACGTGTATCACGCCATTTCGACCGGCTACGGCGGTCTGCTCGCAAGTTTGGGCTCCAGCATGAATCATGCGCCGGCATTGCTGACCGAGCACGGCATCTACACGCGCGAGCGCGAGGAGGAGATCATTCGCGCCGACTGGGTGGTGCCCTCGTTTAAGGACCGTTGGATTCGCTTTTTCTACCTGCTTTCGGAGGAAATCTACCGCCGCGCTTTTCGTGTGACGAGTTTGTTCCACAACGCGCGCAAAACGCAGATCGACATGGGTTGCGATGCAGAAAAATGCCTGGTTATCCCCAACGGCATTCAGTTCGATCGCTTTAAGGACATTCCCCTAAAGCCCGATGACGGCTGGGTGGACATTGGCGCGGTGGTGCGCCTGGCGCCCATCAAGGACGTCAAGACCATGATCTACGCCTTCTTTGAGTTGCATGAGCGCTTGCCGCACGTGCGCCTGCATATTATGGGTGGCGTGGACGACGAGGAATATGGCGCCGAGTGCCATGCGCTGGTGGAGACATTGGGCGTGCGCGACCTGATCTTTACCGGCCGCGTCAACGTGGTCGAGTATATGGAAAAGCTCGACTTTACCATTTTGACGAGCATCTCGGAGGGCCAGCCGTTGAGCGTGTTGGAATCGCTTGCCGCGCGTCGCCCCTGTGTGACGACCGAGGTTGGCTGCTGCCGTGAGCTGCTCGAGGGCGCCCCCGGCGACGACTTTGGCGTGGCTGGATTCGTGAGCCCGCCTATGTATCGCAAGGGTCTGGCCGATGCCATGGAGCGCATGTGCGCGAGCCGTGCCCGCCGCCTGGAAATGGGGGAGCGCGGCCAGCGTCGCGTGGCGACCTACTACCTTCACGAGCAGATGCTCGCCAACTATCGCGCGCTGTACGACGAGACAGCGCGTGCGTTTGACCTGCCCAGAGAGGGGGAGTAGCCGGTGGCCGGAATCGGTTTTGAACTCAAGCGCCTGTTTAGACGCAAGGGTCTGTTTGCCACGATGCGCGCCTACGGCTACGCCGGCATTGTGTGCACGGGTCCCATGCTGCTGGGCGTGCTGCTCCAGGTGGGCATCTTGGTGCTGTGCGGCCTGTGGGGTGTGGGCCGTGCCAACCAGGACTTGCTGGTGTGCATGGTGACCTATACGCTGCTGGCGTCGCTCACGCTCACGAGCTTTTTCTCCATGCCGGTCACGCGCTTTTTGGCTGATATGTTGTTTGCCGAGCGCGAGGATGAGATACTGCCTTCGTTTTGGGGCTCCAACGCCATCATGCTCGTTGCGGGCACGGTGCTCTACGGCGTCTTTTTGCTGTTCTCGGGCGCTACGCTGCTGCAGGGGCTGCTGTGCCTGTGGCTGTTCAACATTATGATCGTCAACTGGAACGGCATGAGTTACCTCACGGCCATCAAGGATTACCGCGGCATCCTGTGCAGCTTTGCGGCCGCCATTGGCGTGACGTGCCTGTGCGCCCTGGCCGCGCTGGCGCTGGGACTGCCGCCGGTCGAGGGCCTGTTGGCGTCAATTGCCCTGGGCTACGGCGTCATGCTCGCCTGGGACGTGGTACTGCTGTGCCGGTATTTTCCTCAGAGCGACCGCAGCCCCTGGCCCTTTTTGCAGTGGCTCGATCAGTTTATGCCGCTGGCGCTCACGGGCCTGTTAACCAATCTGGGACTCTTTGCGCACCTGGTGATTATTTGGGCCGGTCCTATTGGCGTGCAGGTCAAGGGCTTGTTTTATGGTGCGCCCTACTACGATGTGCCGGCGCTCATTGCGTTTTTGACGATCCTGGTCACGACCGTCAACTTTGTGGTCTCGGTCGAGGTCAACTTCTATCCGCGCTACCGCGACTACTACAGCCTGTTCAATGACGGCGGCGTGGTAGGCGATATTGTGGTGGCCGAGGAGGAGATGCTCTCCACGCTTAACAGCGAACTGCGCTTTTGTGCGCTCAAGCAGCTGTTTGTGACCGCGGCGGTCATTTCGCTTGAGACCACGGTGCTGTCGGCCCTACCGTTGGGCTTTAACAACCTGATTCATGGGTATTTTCGCACGCTGTGCGTGGGCTATGGCCTGTATGCCGTGGGCAATACGGTGATGCTTATCTTGCTGTACTTTACCGACTATAAGGGAGCCGTGCTGGCCTCGGGGCTGTTTGCGGGTGTGGCCGGGCTGGCGACTGCCGTGTCGTTGCTTTTGCCGCAGCAGTTTTACGGCTTTGGCTTTTTGTTGGGTGCGGCAGTGTTTTTTATCGTGGCGCTGCTGCGGCTCGATACCTATACCGCCAACTTGCCGTATCGTATCCTGAGCCAGCAGCCCATTGTGGCGACCGACAAGACGGGCTGGTTTACCGAACTTGGCCGGGTGCTCGACCGTGTTGAGCAATGCTACGAGGACAAGCGCGCTGGCGGTGAGCCGCGCAGTGCGTTTGAACGTATGGTGGTTCGCCTGTACCAAAAACATTGGGGAGGTTCTGATGATCGATAAGTTGATGTCTCGCCGCTGCCTGATCGAGGCGGCTGCCGGCGCGCTGTTGCTTACGGGCTGTTCGTCTCAGGACGAATCCTCGACTAAAAAGGTCAAAAAGCAGGACAAGATTAAAAAGGCTGAGGCCTCGAATAAGGCCAAACACCTGCGCGACAAGGACGAGCTCTACGAGGTCTACGATGACTCGGGCATTGTGACCATGTACCTGACCGTCTCGCGCGGTAACAGGTCCGAGAACACCGACCACAGCTGGGCCGAGATCAATACGTACTCGGTGTATGACTATGCCGACATGGGTGTGACGCGCTATCAGGTTATGGGTCTGCTGCAGCCGGGCGACGAAGACGGCCCGGTGGCCGGCGAGGTTGGCTATGGCGAGGAAGCGCCCAATGCCACCGTGCAGGTGCGCGGCCAGACATCGAGCAATAACTCGCAAAAGAATTACAAGGTGGAGCTCAAAAAGGGCAAGGGTACCTGGCGCCAACAGCGCGCGATTGCGCTCAACAAGCACATGGGCGAGGGTATGCGTTTTCGCAACAAGATGGCCTACGACCTTATCCGTGGGATTCCCCAGATGATGGGCCTGCGTACGCAGTTTGTGCATCTGTGGGTGTGCGACCAGACCGAAAAGTCCAACGACACCTTTGAGGACTACGGCCTGTTTACGCAGGTGGAGCAGCTCAACAAGACGGCGCTTAAGGCGCACGGTTTGGATAAGAACGGGCACCTGTACAAGGTGAACAGCTTTGATTTCCATCGCTACGAGGACACCATTAAGCTCGCCGATGATCCCGACTACAACCAGGCAAACTTTGAGGGCATGCTCGAGATTAAGGGTGATTCGGACCACACCAAGCTCATCGAGATGCTCGATGCGCTCAACGATGAATCGCAAAAGATCGACGACGTGCTCGGCACCTACTTTGATACCGAAAATCTGGTCTATTGGCTGGCGTTTCAGATCCTGACGGGCAACTGCGATACGCAGAACCGTAACTGCTATCTGTACAGCCCGCTCAACTCAAATACCTGGTACTTTTTAGATTGGGATAACGACGGCATGCTGCGTAAGCTGGAGCTTTCTCTTACCGGGTTTTCGGACTACGCGAGCTGGGAGCGCGGCGTAAGCAACTACTGGGGCAACGTACTGTTCAATCGTGCGCTGCGCAGCAAATCGTTCCGCAGCGAGCTCGACCGCGCCGTCAAGGACCTGCGTTCGTATATGACCGAGGCACGCCTGAGCAAGATGGTCAAGCACTACCGCGAGGTTACTGAATCGCTGGTCTTTGCTTCGCCCGATATCGACCATCTGCCTGTCACCAAGGACCAATACGAGCAGATCGCCGCGGCGATTCCCTCCGAGATCGAGGAGAACTACAAGAGCTTTCGCGAGAGTTTTAAAATGCCCATGCCGTTCTACATCGGCGTGCCGCAGATCGATAACGGTAAGCTGCGTATTAACTGGGATGCGTCCTACGACTTTGAGGCGCGCGACATTCGCTACACCGTGGAGCTTGCGCGTGACTATGCCATAAGCGACGTGGTCTTTAAGGCCGAGGACGTGCTGCTTCCCGAGGTGACCTGTGATGCGCCCGATACCGGCCAGTATTTTGTGCGCGTGCGTGCCACCAACTCCGACGGCTATACGCAAGATGCGTTTGACTACTATGTGACCGACGACGGCAAGCACTACGGCATGAAGTGTTTTTACGTGCAAGACGGCGGTAAGGTCGTGGAGGACACGTATGAGGAGGGCTAGCGCGCTGCTTGAGCGCTTGGCGGCCCCGCCTGTGCGTGCCACGCAGGAGCGTTACCGCCACGAGCTCAAATATCTCATTAACGAGGGCGAGCACGCTGCGCTTGCCTGTCGCATGGCGCCGGTTTTTAAGCTGGACAAGCATGCGCGGGCAGGCGGTTACACCATTCGCAGCCTGTACTTTGACGACTACTGCAACTCGGCCTACGAGGAAAAAGACGCCGGCATTCTCATGCGCAAAAAGTATCGCGTGCGCATCTATAACGGCAGCGACAAGGTGATTAAGCTCGAGCGCAAAAAGAAGTACGGCAGCTGGATTTACAAGGAGGACGCGCCGCTCATGCGTGGCGAGTTTGAGCAGATTCTGGCTGGCGACTACGACTTTTTGCTGAGGAGTCCTTATCCGCTCTGTCGCGAGTTCTACATCGAGTGCATCTGCAATATGATGCGCCCGCGGACCATCGTGGACTACGAGCGCGAGCCGTGGGTGATGGATGAGGGCACCGTGCGCATCACGTTTGACATGAACGTGCGTGCCGCGGTGGGAAGCTTCGATATCTTTGACGCGACGCTGCCCGCGCTGCCGGTCCTGGAGCCCGGCAAGCAGGTGATGGAGGTCAAGTTTACGGAGTTTTGCCCGCAGCTGGTGCGCGATATGGTGCCGCCGGGAGCGGCCGAGCTTACGGCGGTCTCCAAGTACTGCCTGTGTTACGAAAAGACCGCCTACCTTCGCGGATTTAATTACTGGGAATCGGATTTTGAGAACCGAGGGGATATTTAGACCATGAGCACCAGGGACTTTTTTAAGAACTCCGTCTTGGAGGCGTTTGGCCAGGTCGACCCCGCCAAGATTGGCCTTTCGCTGCTCGTGGCGCTCGCCATGGGCATCCTGATCTACTACGTGTACAAGCGCTTTTTTACCGGCGTGGTGTATTCGCGCAGCTTTGCCGTGACGCTCGTGGGCATGTGTGTGCTCACCTGCATGGTCACGCTCGCGATCTCGACGAACGTGGTCATCTCGCTCGGTATGGTCGGTGCTCTGTCCATCGTCCGCTACCGTACGGCGGTCAAGGATCCGCTCGACCTGCTGTATCTTTTTTGGGCCATTACCACGGGCATTACGGCCGGCGCCGGCATGTATGCGCTCGTGGCGCTCACGGCGGTGGTGATCGTGGTGATGATCGCCGGCTTTGCGAGCCACCAGGACAAGGCGCGCGTGTACATGATGGTCATCCACTACACGGGCCAGACTACTGGCGACGATATCGTGCGCGCATTTGGGCGCACCAAGTTTACGGTGAAGTCCAAGACCATGCGCGGCGACAAGGTCGAGATGGCCGTCGAGGTGTTCTCTGACGGTGTGGATATGCCCTATGCCGACGCCATACGCGCACTCGACGGCGTGGAGGACCTGACGTTAATCCAATACAACGGCGAATACCACGGTTAGAGCCCTAGCGAGCAAATTGCACAAAGAGGGGTTCTCCTGGTCGAGCAAACGTCAGCGAGCGGGCAGCTGCCGTGGCGAGGTGCCGCGAAAGAGGAGCGACGCGTACTCCATGTACGCGAGCGACGGTTTGAGCGGCAGATCGCCCGGCAGATGCCTGCGCAGCGTCGAACAGTCCGGCGTTCGTCAGAACGCCGGAATGAACAGGTATCATGGTGAAAGCGATTTCAATGACAGGGGTGCTCGTGGTAAAGATGAAAGATGTGGCCGAGCTTGCGGGCGTTTCGAGCGCCGCCGTCTCGCGCTACCTCAACGGTGGATATATCTCGGCGGACAAGGCCGAGCGCATTAAGCAGGCAATCGAGTTGACCGGATACGTGCGATCCAGCCAGGCTCGCGCGCTGCGCACCGGTTCCACCAAGCTCATCGGCGTCATCGTGCCTAAGATCAACTCGGAATCCGTGAGCCGCATTACCGCTGGCATTGGCCAGGTGCTCGGTCGCCGTGGCTACCAGATGCTGCTTGCCAACACCGACAATGCGCCCGATCGCGAGCTCGAATACCTCGATTTATTCCAAAACCATCCGGTTGATGGCATTGTGCTGGTGGCAACCATGATCACCGACGAGCACCGTCGGGCGATTGACTCGTGCCGCGTGCCCATTGTGCTGATCGGTCAGCATGTCGAGGGCGCGGCGTGTGTCTATCACGACGATTACGAGGCTGCCTTTGAGCTGGGCCGTGCGCTTGCGGGTCGCGTGGACGGCAAGATCGCCTACATTGGAGTTTCCGAAGAGGACCGCGCGGCCGATTTCGACCGTCGTCGCGGTTTTGAGGCCGGCTTGCGCGCCGCGGGCGCGGTGCTTGATCCGAGCCTGATTCGCCAGGGGTCATTTACGCTCGACTCGGGTTATCGCGCTGCGCGCGAACTGCTCTCCGTCGATCCCGATGTTTCGTTTATCGCGTGCGCGACCGACACTATGGCGGCCGGAGCCCTGCGCGCTTTTGACGAGCTGCGCGGCGTGGGCGAGGGCGTGCGTCGCGTGAGCGGTTTTGGCGACAACGCGTTTTTGCGCGCGCTGACGGGCGGCATTCCCACCGTGCATTACGGCTACCTGACCAGCGGCGTCGAGGCGACCAATATGTTGCTCAACGCGCTCGATGGCGAGGAGGGGGAGAGCGGCCTGCGGACGCTCAAACTTGGACATCAGCTCATGAATGTCTAGTCCTTGGACGCGTCTGCCTGCCTTTGAGTCCCCAGTTTTTGTCTCAAAACTACCATTCGCCGGCTTTTTCCTACCGTTCACCCTACTGTGAAAACGATTACAGACATATGAAACTGAAAACGATTACAGTGTAAGTGTCAAAGATGGCCGGGTGCAGATGCGCCCGTTGGAGGAAAGGGAAGTCATGGACTACCGCAAATCAGCCCAAGAGGTGCTCGACAACATCGGTGGCGCCGGCAACGTTGTTTCGGCCGCACACTGCGCCACGCGTCTGCGCCTGGTGATTGCCGATAACGCCAAGGTCGACAAGGAAGCCCTCGAGAATATCGACGGCGCCAAGGGCGTCTTTGAGGCCCAGGGCCAGCTGCAGATTATTTTTGGCACCGGCACCGTCAACAAGGTCTACGAGGAGTTCATCGCGCTCAGTGGCGTCGAAGCTGCTACCAAGGCCGAGGTCAAGGAGGCCGCGGCGCAGCAGCAGAACATCTTTATGCGTGCCATTAAGGTGCTCGGCGACGTCTTTGTCCCCATCATCCCCGCCATCGTGGCTTCGGGCCTGCTGCTGGGCATTATGAGCGCCCTCAACTTTATGGCCTCCAACGGCTTTATCGCGCTCGACACCAATAACTTTATCTACAAGATCGCCGACCTGGTCTCGGGAACGTCCTTTGGCATTCTGCAGATCCTGATCGGTTACTCCGCCGCTAAGGCCTTTGGCGCCAACCCATATCTGGGCGCCGTCGTCGGCGGTGCGTTTATCAACTCCTCGCTGTAGAGCGCCTATACGGTTGCCTCCGAGGGCGTGCAGACCATGGTCACCGTCATCCCCGGCGTGTACAGCTTTGAGTGGGTCGGCTATCAGGGCCACGTTATCCCCATCGTCATCGCCTGCGCCATTCTCGCCTTCCTCGAGAAGCGCCTCCACAAGGTTGTCCCCGAGATGTTTGACCTCTTTGTGACCCCGCTCGTCTCGGTGTTCGTGACCGTGCTCGTGACGCTCGTTGCCGTCGGCCCCATCTTCGTGTGGGCCGAGAACGCCATCCTCGGTCTGATCCAGGCCCTGCTGACCCTGCCCTTCGGCATCGGTTCCTTTATCGTCGGCCTGTTCTATGCCCCCACGGTCGTTACCGGTATCCACCAGATGTACACCGCCATCGACCTGGGCCAGCTCGCCCAGTACGGCGTGACTTACTGGCTGCCCATCGCTAGCGCTGCCAATATCGCCCAGGGTGGCGCCGCGTTCGCCGTTGCCTTTAAGACCCGCGATGCCAAGATCAAGGGCCTGGCGCTTCCTTCGGCTCTGTCCGCCTTCATGGGCATTACCGAGCCTGCCATCTTTGGTGTGAACCTGCGCTTCTTTAAGCCCTTCATCGCCGGTTGCATCGGCGGCGTTTGCGGTGCCTTGGTCTGCGCGCTCACCTCGTTGGCTGCCTCCGGCACGGGTGTTACCGGTATTTTCGGTATCCTGCTGTGCCTGGCCCAGCCCGTGCAGTACGCGATCATGTTTGCGGTCGCCGCGCTGGTTTCCTTTGCCGTCTCGTTTGTCCTGTACAAGGACGAGCCCAAGGCTTCCGAGCAGGCCTAAGAGCTTTTGATTGAGGGGCGCCCGCGGGTTGTATGCTCGCGGGCGTTTCCCGTATCTGGTGTCGATCTCTGGCGCCTTGTTACTTTCGATCCGTTAGGACTTTGATATGTCTAATGCACTTGGCCGCGACCTTGAAAAGCTGGTTGCCGCTGTTGACACCGCCGCCTCTGAGTGCGGTCATGGCGCATATGGCCAGCGCTTCCATATTATGCCGCCGGCGGGCTGGCTCAACGACCCCAATGGTCTTTGCCAAGCGGGCGGCGTGTTCCATGCCTATTTTCAGTATGCGCCGTTTGATGTCGAGGGCGGCGTCAAGATGTGGGGCCATGCCACAAGCCGCGATCTTATGACGTGGGACTACGTTGGCGCCCCGCTGCTGCCCGACGAGCCGTTCGATTGTCATGGCGTGTATTCGGGCTCCGCGCTTGCCGAGGACGGCCGCATTCGCGT
This sequence comes from uncultured Collinsella sp., assembly GCA_900542555.1. GTDB lineage: Bacteria > Actinomycetota > Coriobacteriia > Coriobacteriales > Coriobacteriaceae > Collinsella. The sequence goes on along the minus strand of UQNU01000041.1, from coordinate 2,014 downwards.
ACTGTACACAGGCAACGTTAAACTCTCCGATGCAGACGGCACGTACGACTACGTCAATACCGGCCGCCGCGCCGATACTGTTTATGTCGAGAGCGTTGATGGCCTTGCCGGTCGGGAGTTCAGCCAAAAGCGTGTGGTGCTGGCGTCCGAGGATTATCCCGAGGATTTGACCTGCCATGTGCGCGATCCCAAGGTGTGGCGCGATGATAATGGGCGTTACCACATGGTGCTGGGCGCGCGTCGTCGCGTGGATGGGCCGCATGTCGATAGTCGATTTTGCGCCATGCACGGCGAGGGTGCCGGGCGCGATGTGGGCGAGATCCTGGTGTATGGCTCGGCCGATATGCTGAGTTGGGAGCTCGAGAGTCGCGTGTCTACCCCCGAGCGCTTTGGCTTTATGTGGGAGTGCCCGGGGTATCTGGAGCTTGAGGCGGATGGCGGCGTGCCGGCAAGGTTTCTGTCTTTCTCTCCCCAGGGGCTCGAGGGCGACCGTTGGGACCGCGGCAATGTGTATGCAGCGGGCTACATGCCCGTTACGGGTAACATTACGGGTGGCAAGGACGCTTATGAGCTGGGCGAGTTCCGCCTGTGGGACGCCGGCTTTGACTTCTATGCTCCGCAGGAGTTCACGGCCGAGGATGGTCGCCACATTCTGATTGGCTGGATGGGCATGCCCGATGAGCCGACCTATGACAATGCGCCCACCGTGGCGTGCGGCTGGCAGCACTGCATGACAGTTCCGCGTGAGCTTACAGCCGGTGCCGGCGGCGTGGTGCTGCAGCAGCCGGTGCGCGAGATCGAGCACCATTATGCCTCGGTGCGTATGGGGGAGGGTTCGTTGGAGGTTGCCGGCGACACCTGCTTTGACGTTGTTGTTGACGGTGTCGTCGGAGCGTTTGCCGCGACCGTTGATGGTGAGCTGAAGCTGGCGTTTGTGCCCGCCGAGGGCGAGCTTCCCGCGCGCTTTGAGATGCGATATACCGATGAAGGTCGCGCTTCTGCCGGCTGCGGTCGTACCGTGCGCTGGGAGCCCGTCGACGAGGTGCGCAACGTGCGCATTGTCGGTGATGTCTCGTCGGTCGAGGTGTTTGTGAACGATGGCGCGCTCGTGTTTTCGACGCGCATCTATCCCGAGGCCTATGGCGTGACCGTTGACGCTCCGGGTGCGAGCGTGAACTATCACACGCTCAACATCTAGGCGATTCGTCGCATATCGGCGCTATACTGCAGCCGTTGCCCACGATGCGGGGAACACCCGCATCGTGGGTTTTTGTTAATGAAAGGAGGTTGCCGTATGGGCGTACAACAGCTAGAAGAGGCCTGGGCTTTGAGGACCGGCGCACGTGAGGCGCGGTTGCTTGCGGCCCCGCATGTGCCGGCAGCGCTGTCGCGGCTGGGGATTGTGCGTCCCGGTGACCGCCTGGTGGCTTTTGCGGACGACTTTGCTGATGCGTTTGCGAGCGGCTTTGATTGCTGCGATGTCGCGCTGGTGGGCTCATCGTCTGCTGATGCGTTTGCTGCAGCGTCCAAGGGTTTTGATGCTTCGCTTGATGCTGAGGGGTCGCACCTGTGGTGGTTTGTCAACTCCATCGGTGGGTTTGGTCTGCGCGTACCCGATCTTCGTACGTTAGGCTGCGCGGCGCGTGAGGCTCATGCGCTGCTGGTTGTGGACAACACCGTGGCGTCGGCTTTTGGCTGCGATCCGCTGCGGCTGGGTGCTGCGCTGTCGCTTGAGGCACTCGACCGCGTGTGCGCCGGTAAGACTCCGCGCAAGTTGGTTGCCGCTTCGGTTGCGCGCTCGCAGCTCAAGCGCCATCGTGTGGATGCCGCGGCTGAGTGCGTACATGCGTTGTTAGTGGGTTGTGATGCGCCGGCACTCGATCTGTCTGTCGAGGAGGCTGACGTGCTTGAGCGCGGGCTGAACTCGCTCGATGCCCGTATGCAGGCACACTTCGACCGCGCCCGTGCGCTGGCCGAGTACTTGGCTGCGAATGAGATGGTGCGTGACGTGCGC
>UQNU01000040.1 GCA_900542555.1 uncultured Collinsella sp. | reverse complement strand
TGCAGCAGGGGCTCTCAATGTTTTTATGTCCTGCTCATATCGTCTCTGCCGGCAGCTGGGGACAGTCCTTGCGGGGCGTCCCCACAGCGCCTATGCCAGCTTGTCGATCTGCCCAATCTCCCAAAGCGGAATATTGACGAGCATGCCCTCGTCTCTATATGCCGCCAGGGAGCTCCTCACGCAACGCTCGAGTTTGAATTTTTCGCAGGCTATTTTCAGACTCTTCGCTTTAAGGTTCTCTGCTGCCTTGACCTCAAGCGGAAGCACGGTTCCCGCATGGTCGATGGCAAAGTCGGTTTCGGCATTGCCGGAGGTAGAGGACCAATACGCGGGAGTTTTGTCCTGGAGCAAAAGCTCCTGCGCGACGTATTGTTCGGTCAGCGAACCTTTGAACTCGGTAAAAACAGCGGATCCGTTAAGAACGATGGCCGGAGAGAGACCGGAGAGCGCTCCGAGGATGCCGGTGTCGATGCAGAACAGTTTGAAGCCCGAGAGGTCTTCATAGCTCGAGAGCGGCGCCTTTAGAGCGGAGACACGTGGCACCTTATGAACGATTCCGTAGTCCGTGAGCCACTGGAGGCTTTCCTCGAAATCGCGTGCGCGCGCTCCGGGACGAAGGGCGCCATAGACAAACTTCTTGTTCTCCTTTGCAAGCTGGCCGGGAAGGGATTTCCAAACCAACCTCATGCGCTCGACGATGCGGGCGGGTGCATGTTTGCCAAAATCGGATTCGTAAGCCTCGATGATTTGCTGCTGAAGCCTTCGGGCTTCGATGAAGTCGCGTGTCTCGGCGAAAGCGGAGACAACTTCGGGCATACCGCCGACAACAAGGTATTCCTTGAGCAAGTGCTCGAGCTTTTCGGTAACGTTTGCCAGAAGGTCCATGTCTGCGGCAAGGACGGCGTCGGCGAGCGGGCCGCCGTCGACGGCACGAACGAATTCGGCAAACCCCATGGGACGCATGGTGAGCTGGTCGATTTTACCGACGGGAAATGACTCATTTTCGCGTCGGAGCGCGAGGCCCATATAGGAACCGGCTGCCACGATGTGGTATTCGGGTGCAAGTTCGTTGAAGTACTTGAGCGAGGTGATCCCGCGTGGCGCCTCTTGGATCTCGTCGAAGATGATGAGCGTGTCTGCCGGCGTTACGGTTTGGCCACGTAGGAGTTCTATCTGGGAGATGATGCGCTTGGGGTCGAGGTCCCCATCGAACAGCGAGCGTGTGCTCGGCTCGAGCATAAAGTCAAAACGAATGACGTTTCGATACTGCTGGCTTGCGAATTCGTTAAGAAGCCAAGTCTTTCCTGTCTGGCGGGCTCCCTTAAGCAAGAGAGGTTTGCGATTCGCCCTTGATTTCCAAGCGATAAGTTCACTCATAAGCTGTCGCTGCATATTGCCTCCCAACCCTCTCGGCTAGTATAAGGCCATTTAGGCGTTTCCATCGGAAAATGTGGGAGACAGCCACGTTTTTCCACCGGAAAATGTGGGAGACAGCCACGTTTTTCCATCGGAAAATGTGGGAACACCAACCTAAGTTGCGGTGGAATAGTTCCTAAATGGGCTGGTAAACTGCCAAAACAGGAACTATTCCACCGCAACTCGCCATCTGTATCGGCGTCTAAAAGAAACGAGCCCGCATCCCTTGGGGACACGGGCTCGAAAGCTCCATATGGTAGGGGCGGTGGGACATCCGCGCATTTGCTGCGCAAATACGCACCGGCTTCGGCCGCCTGTCGGCGCCCTCGCCGGCTCGCTACGGACGCTGCGCGTCCGCTTAACGCTCGCCCCCTCGCGGGTTCGAGTCCCACCGGCATCTAAAAGAAGCGAGCCCGCATCCCTGGAGAACACGGGCTCGCAAGCAATCACATGGTAGGGGCGGTGGGACTCGAACCCACAATCCTTGCGGCGAGAGATTTTAAGTCTCCTGCGTATGCCAATTCCGCCACGCCCCCGTGAGACTAGAAGTCTAGCACAAGCCGTCCGTTACGCGTTGACGGCCATCGAGTGTTGGCCCGACTTCTCCAGGAACTCCTGGAACTTGGCTTCGTCGCCCTTGTTCTGGTACTGCAGGGCCAGCAGGTACTCCAGTCGGCAGCGCTTGACCGGGTCGTCGCCGACATCCTCGAGCATGCGCTCCAGCTCGGGAATGTCGTTGTGGCGCTTGAGGATCATCGTGTCGTACATCAGCTGGCATTCGTGTGCGACTGCCTCAGCCTGACCGCCCTCAAAGCCCTTGATCTCGTGCAGCAACTCCTTGGCCTTTTTGCGGTCCTCCTGGCCAACGTAGTAGTTAAAAGCTTTGATTACCAGGTCGACGCGCTGCATCTTGGGCAGGTTGAGTCCCAGTAGCAGGTCGAACATCTCGTCGGCGCGCTTATGGTCCTCGCGCAGCAGATAGGAGTTCAGGCGCAGGTAGTCGCGGTTGTAGCGCGGGTACAGCATGCTGGTGAGTTTGCCGTCGAGCAAACGATCGAACTCGTCCCACTGCTTGGCGGCCATCAATTGCTGCAGGCGTTTAAACGTGGTGCGTTTTTTGACGCTAAAGAACACCGACACGGCGATGCAGATGATAACGACGGCGGTCCAGAGTGTGCGGGAATCGGGCATATTAGGGTCCTTAGTCGCTCATAAAGCGAGCGGTATGACAACACGTACTAGATGTATTATACGCAGCGCGCAAGCAAACTGGCATAAAAGCTCATCGAGGCCGAGTGCCATCGCTCGCTGCGGTACACTTACCTAAAGTAAACCATGAAGGGAGACATTACCTATGAAGAAGATCGTTTTGGCTTGCGGTGCTGGCGCTGCTACTTCCACGCTCGTTGCCCAGAAGGTCGCTACTCTGCTCGACGCCAACGGTTATGCCGACAAGTACGAGATCGTGCAGTGCGCCATCTCCGAGGCCAAGGATTACTGCGACGAGGGCGCTGACCTGCTGATCGCCACCACCGTTGCCCCCGAGGGCCTCACCTGCCCGTACGTGAGTGGCGTGCCCTTCATGACCGGCATGAACCGCGTTGCCGCCGAGAAGGCCGTTCTCGACGTCATGGCTCAGTAGGCGCTGACTGCATGAGTGAGCAGAACGCCAACCCGGTAGAGCTCTTTGGTATGCGCGTTGCCCATGTGGGCATTAACGCCACCGACCCGGCAGACGCCCTGGAGATCGCGGAGCTGTTCTCGACGATGATGGGCCTGCCCGTCATCGAGACCCCGGTTTCGTACTTCAACGATTCGCTGGTCGAGATCATGAAGCAGAACGGTCGTGGCACCAAGGGCCACATCGGCTTTGCCGTTAACGACATCGATGCAGCTGAGAAGTGGTTTGCCGAGCGCGGGCTCGAGGTCAACGAAGAGTCGCGCGCGCTGCTGCCCGACGGTGGTACCAAGCTCGTGTACTTTAAGCGCGAGTTCGCCGGTTTCGCCGTGCACCTGTGCCGCGAGTAGCGCACAAGCTGCCATAGCTGGCAAAAAGGGATAGGGCCGCGTGGCCCTATCCCTTTATTTATGCCGAGGGGCTTCCTGCCGCGGCAGGCGAATCGTAAAGCGGCTGCCGACCCCTTCGACCGAGGTCACACCGATGACGCCGCCGTGGCTGTCGACGATCCACTTGGCGATCGCAAGCCCCAGACCCGAACCCTGTGCGCCGGCATCGCGCGCGTTGTCGGCACGGTAGAACCGCTCGAACGCGTGAGCTGCGGATTCCTGGTTCATGCCGATGCCCTCGTCCTCAACACTTATGTCGATCGTGCCCGCGCCCGCATCCGGCGTTATGCCAAATGTGACGGTCGTTCCCGCATCCGAGTACTTGGCGGCGTTTTGCACGATCACGCGCAGAGCCTGCTTCACGAGCGCCACGTCGACGGGCGCGTCGCAGCGCGGGTCGCTGGCAAGCGCAGCGTCAGAAGCCAGCCGATACGTGTGCTCGGTATCGATCATCTGCGATTCTTCGCATACCTCGCTGACCAGTGCAGCCAAGTTGGTATGCGCGCGCCGCAGGACCGTGCGCCCGGCATCGCCGCGCGCCAAAAACAGCAGCTGCTCCACAAGCTCTTGCATGTGCTCGCTTTCGGCTTTAAGGGACGCGATGGACTCCGCCAGCACGTCCGGGTCGTCCTTACCCCAGCGGTCGAGCATGTTCACGTAGCCCTGAATCACCGCGATGGGCGTGCGCAGCTCGTGGCTCGCGTCGTTGACAAAGCGCATCTGCTGCAGCTTGGCCTCTTGCATCTGGCGCAGCAGGCGGTTGAGTGCGACCTCGATGCTTGCCAGGTCGGCGTCGCCGGTGGTGACGCTCGGCGAGTCGACGCTTGCGCGCTCGATGGCCTGCTCCAGTGTTTCCATTTTGCCGCCGGCGAGTTGCATGCGGCCGAGTTCGTCCACGCGCAGGGCCAGATCGTTGAGCGGCGCCATGGTGCGGCGCACGCGGCGGGCGCCGCCGAGCATATCGAGCATGCTGATGACCTGCCAACCTACAACAACGATATAGAGGGGCCAAAGTGCGATGAGGTCCTGCGCGAGGGGGAAGGTCTTGGTGGTACGCGCAAGCTCGACGGTATAGGTGAGCGTTGTCAGGTCCCAGCCGCGCGCGGGCTTCAGCGACATGCCGCGAACGGTGGCGCTGGGGATCCATCCTGCGGTAAACGCGCCGTTGGGCAGCGTCTGGTTGTATCCATAGACAAGGATCGCCGCCACAATCACTACTAGCAGCAGGTCGAGCCAAACGTAGCTCATCAGGCGGCGCCACATATAGCTCCAGTTGATGGCGCGGGCGATGGAGGTGACGCGTTTGGCCTCGGCGTTACGCGCGGCAGACATAGCCCACCCCGCGCACGGTCTGGATGATGCGGGCGCCGCCGGCGTCCTCGATCTTGGCGCGTAGATGCGCGATGTGCACGTCGACGTTGTTGGTGTCGCCCATGTATTCGTAGCCCAGCGCTTCGTGCGCGATGCGTTCGCGCGTGAGCACGGTCTCGGCATGCGCCATAAGCAGGGCGAGGACATCGAACTCGCGGGCCGTGAGCGCAATGGGCGAGCCGCCGACCGTGACTTCGCGGCGGTCGGGGTCGAGCGCAACCGAGCCCACGGCGAGCGTGGCGGGGGAGAGCGAGGCGGAAACCTGGGTCGAGTCACTGACCGGGGGCATCGCAGTGGCGCCGACACCCGTGCCGCCTGCCGCGCCCGTCCCGATGCCGCCAACGCCCGAAGCCGCCCGCACGGCCTCCGAGCGCTTCAACGCCACGCGGATCCGTGCGAACAGCTCCTCAATCGCAAACGGCTTGGTCAGGTAATCGTCGGCGCCGGCATCGAGCCCGGCCACCTTGTCCATCACGGCATCGCGCGCGGTGACCATTATCACCGGCACATCCTTGTGCTTACGGACGCGCCGCAGGACCTCCATGCCGTTGAGCTGCGGCAACAGCACATCGAGCAGAATAAGATCGTAGTTGCGCTCCAGCGCCAGGTCCACGGCGGTGCGGCCATCGGCGGCGTGTTCCACCTGGTAGCCCTCGTGCTCCAGCTCGAGCGTCACAAAGCGGGCGATTTTCTCCTCGTCCTCTACGATCAGGATCCGTGCCATGCGTGCCCCCGTCTGCGATTACTTGTCGTCGTTCAGATTTTGCTTGATGTCGTCCGCGGCATCGGCGGCGTGATTCATAAGGTTGTTGATGCTGCCGGGCACGTCGCCGTCGCTGTCGATGCGGTAGCGCATGCCAAAGAACAGGCCAATCAGCATCAGCCAAATCGTAGCGCCCCAGGCAAACAGGGCGATGATGGGGATCAGGATGGGGATGTTGAGGATGATCGCATCGCGGCGCGTGGCGATAAACTTGGTGTCCAGGCTCAGGCGGAAGAGCTTTTTGAGGTACTCCCATACGCTGTCCATCTTCTTGGAGAAGTCGGTCTTTTCGCTCGACTTCTCGTAGGCGGCCTGCGCGGCGACCATCTCGGCTGAGGGCTCATCGACTGGCGCGGACTCGGTGGCGGCGTGCGCCGACGTGGTCTGCGTCTTGCCCTGCGACTCGAGCCAAATGATGGCGTCCAAAACGTTGCCGTCGGCGGCGTCGAGCGCGGCCTTGGCATCGGTGTAGCTCACGTTGCACTTGGTGCGGATGGTTTCAACTTTTTCGAGGTCGTCCATGACCTGTCCTTTCGTTCGATGGGCGCGACGCCAGGCGATCTGCCTGGGCGCGAGCGTTGCGTTCGGCGGCCTGCGTTGCGCGGCGCCGCCCCGCCCTTGGTTGAACTCTATAGTGCAGGTTATAGATTAAGCGATTCTTGAGCCAAGATTAATGTTGGATGAGTTTTTGGGTGGCGGTGGGAAAAGTATTAGACCTCGATAGCGGGGGATGTGGTGCCGGTGCAAAACGGCGTCAAAGGTTGGTCGAGCAGGCGGTTTCTCCATTGATGTCCGCACAGCATGTGACACTTACCCTGCCGCCCCGCTCTGCCGCGGCGGCGTGCTCGATCTGATCTTTTGGGTGTTTGACCCGTTTGGATGGAAGAGCGAGGGGTAGGTCCCAAAGGATGGAAGGGCTGGAACGGTTGACTTAGTGATCGTGCAGAATGTGGGCTAGCGACTTACAGGGAAGTGGTGATCCGATGACGGTCTATGTGACGGGCGATATTCACGGCGGCGTCGACATGCAAAAGCTTCGCGACTGGGATCTTGGGGATGGTCTGACAAGTGACGACTATCTCATCATCGCGGGCGACTTTGGCTTTCCGTGGGACTTTTCTACCGAGGAATGTGCCGATATTGCTTGGCTGGAGTCGCGCCCCTACACCGTGCTGTTTGTCGACGGCAACCACGAGCGTTTCGATCACTGGGCGGAACGCCCCATGGAGTTGTGGCACGGTGGGCTGACGCAGCGTCTGTCGGATACCTCTCCCATACGGCGCCTGACGCGCGGCGAGGTTTTTGAGCTCGACGGCTCAACGATTTTTACCATGGGCGGCGCCACGAGCGTGGACAAAGAATACCGCATTCCCTATTCCAGCTGGTGGCCGCAGGAGCTGCCGGACGAGCGCAACTTTGAGGAGGCGCGGGCAAAGCTCGACAGCGTGGGTTGGAAGGTCGACTACGTGATCACCCACACCTGCTCCACGCGCATGCTTTCGCCCACGCTCTATCCGGCACCCGGCTGGAATTGCCCCGACGTTGATCGGCTTACGGCGTTTTTTGATGAGCTGGAAGACCGCTTGGATTACAAGCGCTGGTATTACGGGCATTTTCATCGCGACGCCAACCCGGCCGAGCGCCACACCGTGCTCTACGACTGCATCGTTCGCCTGGGCGACGAACTCCAGCCCTGGGATGTTGCGTAGCGGCAAGGCGTTTGGCTACTCGGCCGTTACGGTGATGTTCTCCCGGTGTGCGCGGATAACGTCCCAGCTAAAGTGCTCGACCAGTTGCTCGGCGGTGCGCGGCGTGGTGTCCGGCGCGATGCCCGTTTGCTCGGCGAGCCAGCCCAGCAGTGCCTCGGGCGCGCCAAAGCGGGTGCGGAGCTCGCCCAGGTCCAGGTCGCGGTCGCGCTTGGAAAGGCGGCGCCCGTCCGGCGACATGAGCAGTGGAATGTGCGCGTAGCGTGGCGTGGGAAGTCCCAGCAGATGCTGCAGGTAGATTTGGCGGGGCGTGGAGCCCAGCAGATCGCATCCGCGCACGACCTCGGTGACGCCCATGGCGGCGTCGTCGACCACCACGGCTAGCTGGTAGGCAAAAACGCCGTCGCTGCGGCGCACCAAAAAGTCGCCGCACTCGGTGGCGAGTGCCTCGCATTGGGCTCCGTACGTGCGGTCAACGAATTCGATCACGTCGCCGGCGAGGTCGTCGACGGCGGGCACACGCAGGCGCGTGGCCGGGGCGCGCAGGGCGCTGCGGCGGGCGACCTCTTCGGCCGAAAGGCCTCGGCAGGCGCCACGGTAGATGGGCGTGCCGTCGCTGGCGTGCGGCGCGCTTGCGGTGTGGAGCTCGGCGCGCGTGCAAAAACAGGGGTAGGTGAGGCCGGCGTCTTGTAGCTGGTGCAAGGCGCTCTCGTACAGATCTAGACGATCGTGCTGGTAGTAGGGGCCTTCGTCCCACTCAAGCCCCAGCCAAGTCAGGTCGTCAATCAATTGAGCGGCAAGTTCCGGGCGCTTACAGCGATCGTCTAGGTCCTCGATGCGCAACACGATGCTGCCGCCCTGGCTGCGGGCCGAAAGCCACGCGCACAGGCAGCTGAACACGTTGCCCAGGTGCATGCGGCCCGAGGGCGACGGGGCAAAACGGCCCACGACGGCGGCGGGAACGGAGGCGGGCTGCGTCGTCGGCGCGTCCGCGGCGGGCGTTGCTATGTTGCGTGTTTTGATATCCATGCGGATGAGTATAGCGCGGGGCTTGGCAGGGAAGGCGTTGCCGCGCTCACAAGTTGGCGGCGGTGCGCATTGCGCACGGTGGGTTTGCGGCTCAAGGTCTCGATCGCTGCGTACCGACTTAGCCTCACAAACGACAGAAACCCCGGCAGCTCTTCGCAACTGCCGGGGTTTCCGCGGAAAAGGGGGACATGATCCTCGAGCGAACGGCAAAGGGGCAAACCGTTTTCGCTCAACTGCTTTATGCCCCTCGGCTGGCGGCTCAGTCAGCGCATGCCGCGCCCACACAAAGCCGCTACACCTGTGACGGAGCTGTGAAGTGGTATCTATTGCTGGCGCAGGCCATGCCAAGGAGTGTCCCAGATTGCCGGCAGATAAGGAACGTTCCCAGGTGCCGGCCGCGGGCGTGACTTTCGTCCCGTTTGATACTCCGCTGGCCTAGATGTTCGTCATGTGCGCCCGCAAACGTGGGACAATGGCGTTGCTGGTATCACAGACAAAGGATGTGCCTATGAACGCCCCCGTTGCCAAAACCTGTCGGCAGCGCCGCCCGTTTGCGCGATTTGCTTCCGTCTGCGCACTCGTCGCGCTTGCATTGCTGCTACTGCCCGCCGCCGCACACGCCGACGGTTATTCCATGACCCAAACCTACATCAGCGCCACGGTCGAGGCCGACGGATCGCTGACCGTTGTCGAGGGACGCCAGTTTGATTTCGACGACGACATCAACGGCGTGTTTTGGGAGATCAATACGGGCACCAACCGGCAGGGCGGCACGGCGGGCGTCGACGTGCTGAGTGTCGAGGAAGAGGACACCGCGTTTAACAAAGTCGATAGCGCGAACAAGGGCGACTCTGGCGTCTACACGGTCGAGCAGACCGGTGACGGCGTAAGGATTAAGGTGTTCAGCCCCCACGAGAGCGGCGACAGCGCGATCTATTACGTGAGCTATACCATGACCGGTGCGGTTATGAACTGGGCCGATACCGCCGAGCTCTACTGGAAGTTCGTGGGCGACGGCTGGTCTGCGGATTCCGACGATGTCGAGATGGAAGTGCGCTTCGCAAATGCCGCTGCCGGGACGGCGGCCGTCAAGGGCGATAACTTCCGCGCATGGGGCCACGGTCCGCTGACGGGCGACGTGTCGCTCGATGAGGACGAGCCCATGGTCACCTATACCATTCCCTGCGTGCATCAGGGCGAATTCGCCGAGGCACGCATCGCCTTCCCCAGCGACTGGGTGCCGCAGCTTGCCGCCGCGGGCGAAGAGCGCATGTCAACGATCCTGAGTGAAGAGAAGGAATGGGCCGACGAAGCTAACGCCCGCCGCGCTCACGCTCGCATGATTGCCAATGCACTTGCCGTGCTAAGTGTTGTTGCGGCGGTGGCCTTTACCGGCACAATCGTTGTGCTTAAGCTGCGCAAGCGCAAGCCCAAGCCGCTTTTCCAGGACGAATATTTCCGCGATGTGCCTTCGGCCGACCATCCCGCCGTGCTTTCGGCCCTCATGAGCTGGAACGAGGTGCCCGATCAGGCATATATCGCCACGCTCATGAAGCTCACTGACGACCGTGTGATCAAGCTGGAGCAGGCGACCGTGACCAAGGCCAAGAAGGGTCTGTTGGGGCGTGAAAAAGAAGAGCAGACGTATCGCGTGACGGTGAGTGATGCGGGCTGGAAGTCGGCCAAGGGCATTGACCACATGGTGCTCAAGGTCTTCTTTGCCGGTGCTAAGCCTGACGAGAACGGCGATCGCTCGCGCACGTTCGACGAGCTGCAGCACTACGTCAAGCAGCACGCTACGCCCGTGGGCGACAAGCTCGAGGACTATCAGAACACCGTTAAGGGCAAGTTGGCCGATAGCGAGTACGTTGCCTCGGACGGCATTGTTGCAATGGTGTTTTGCCTGGTTCTTGGTATTCTGATCGCCTTTGTTCCCGTGGGATCCATCTTCTTTACCGACGGCGCACAGGCGAACATTATCGCCGCGGTTATCTCAGTGCCGATTGTGCTGGTGGGTATTGGCGTGGGCCTTACGTTCCGCCGCTTTACGCCGGAGGGCGCCGAGGTGGCGGCTCGCTGCAAGGCGCTCAAGCATTGGCTCGAGGACTTCACGCGTCTAAAGGAAGCCGTCCCCGGCGATCTGGTGCTGTGGAACAAGCTGCTGGTGATGGGCGTGGCGCTGGGTGTTTCCAAGGAAGTGCTGCGTCAGCTTGCCGAGGCCGTGCCGCCCGAGGTGCGCGAGGCCGACGGCTTCTATGACAATTATCCCTGCTACTGGTGGTACTACCATCATTACGGCAACGAGTCTCCGCTCGATTCGTTCGATGACGTGTATCACGAGAGCATCCGTGAGCTGGCGTCGAGCTCCGACAGCTCGGGTGGCGGCGGAGGCGGCGGCTTCTCTGGCGGCGGAGGCGGCGGCGTCGGCGGAGGCGGCGGCGGAACGTTCTAGCGCGCTCTGATTTTTGGGATGGATCTTCTCCGGCGACTGCCGACGGATCCATCCCATTTTTATGCGCTACCTACGAAGACTGTCCCCAACGACTAGTCACTGGGGACGTTCCTAAATGACTAGGTATGGCTGCCAGGTTTAGGCTGTTAGGTCGAGTTCGTAGAGGAAGCTTTCGCGCGGCATGTCGTGACGGCGCTCTTCGCGGTTGGCGCGGTGCGTGGCCGCGCGCTTAAAGCCGTGCAGCTCGTAGAACTTCCACGAGCAGTTGGAGTCGGTGTACAGGTGCGCCCTCGTCGCTCCAAGTGAGGACAGGTGCGAGACCGCGGCATCGAGCAGAACCGTGCCAACGCCCAGGCCATGGACATCGCGATCCACGGCAAGCAGCGTGACCTCGTTGTCGTGCGGCAACGGGCTGCTCTCGAGCAGGCGGTTGTTGGTTCGGATGGTTGCGCGCACAAACGAGAGATACTCGGCGCAGGCATCGGGCTCCAGCTCACGCATCTGCGATAGCAGCGCGCGTTCGGTATCCATCCAATGCTCGTTGATAGTGGCGCCGGAGCTCTGTCCCGCACGCGCGAGCGAAATGCCACGCGCCTGACCGTCGATTACGGCAACCTGTGAAAACGTCGACGACGAAAGGCAGTAGGCGAGGTCGCACGCGGCCTCAAGGCGGTTGTACTCATCGTTATCCGAATTGTTATGCCAAAGCTGCTGCAGAATCAGCGCGATGGCGTCGAAGTCTTCGGTATCAAACGGTCGGTAGAGAACCCGCGAGACCATGGTGCCTCTTTCTTTCGCGGATGCATATCGAGCACAGTTCTACCACGCCATTGGCATCGAATTATGGTGCCCCTGTGTTCCATGAACTCACCGTGCCCGGTGCCGTGCCCATCCCCTCTGCTCGCAAACTTTTTCTGCATATGCGCCCGTTGCGGGGTGCATCGATGCGCTCGATGCGCTACATTAAATCAGTATTTTCAATGCCGCTGCGCGAGCGCTGCAGATCGACGTATCACCGACTCACAGAGCACGGCGGCGTACCAGACAGGAGGACTGCATGGGATCTGATGTGAAGATCGCACGCGCGTTGATCTCGGTTACCGATAAGACGGGCGTCGTCGATTTCGCACGGACGCTGGTTGACGACTTTGGCGTCGAGATCATCTCTACGGGCGGCACGGCTCGTGCCATCGAGGACGCGGGCGTTCCCGTAACCCCCATCGAGGAGTTCACGGGCTATCCCGAGATGATGGACGGCCGCGTTAAGACCCTGCACCCCAAGGTTCACGGCGCGCTGCTGGCCCGCCGCGATTCCGAGCAGCACATGCAGGAGGCCGCTGAGCACGGCATTAAGTTGATCGACCTGGTCGTCGTCAACCTGTACGAGTTCGAGAAGACCGTTGCCAACCCCGAGGTCACCTTCGCGGACGCTATCGAGCACATCGACATCGGTGGCCCCTCTATGCTGCGCTCTGCTGCCAAGAACGCCGCGAGCGTTACCGTCATTTCCGACCCGGCCGACTATGATGCCGTCCTGGCCGAGATGCACGAGACCGGTGGCTGCACCACGCTTTCCACCCGTCGTCGCCTGCAGGTGAAGGTCTACCAGACCACCGCCGCCTACGATACGGCTATCTCCCGTTGGCTTGCCGCCCAGGCAAGCGACGTGGCGGACACCTCTGCCAAGCTCGAGATTTCGCTGGAGAAGGTCGACGACCTGCGCTATGGCGAGAACCCGCAGCAGAAAGCCACAGTCTATCGCTTTGCCGAGGGCTGCGAGAACACCGCGAGCTCGCAGTTCCCGCTCGTTGGCTCCGAGCAGATCCAGGGCAAGCCGCTCAGCTACAACAACTATCTGGATGCCGATGCCGCTTGGAACCTGGTCCGCGAGTTCGACGAGCCGGCCTGCGTGATCCTCAAGCACCAGAACCCTTGCGGTTCTGCTGTTGCCGAGGACATCACGGCTGCCTACGACCGCGCCTTCGCCTGCGATCCCAAGAGCGCCTTTGGCGGCATCATCGCCTGCAACCGCGAGGTTCCCTATGAGCTGGTCGAGCACTTTGCCGATCAGAACAAGCAGTTCGTCGAGGTTATCATCGCCCCGAGCTACACTGCCGAGGCGCTCGAGCGCATGGCCAAGCGCCCCAACTTGCGCGTGCTGGCCACCGGCGGCGTGGACCACGGCGCCCAGGTGGAGCTGCGCTCCGTCGACGGCGGCATGCTGGTGCAGGAGGTCGACCACGTGACCGAGGATCCCGCGACCTTTACGTTCCCCACCGACCGCAAGCCCACCGACGCCGAGATGGCCGAGCTCGAGTTTGCCTGGAAGGTCTGCAAGGGCGTCAAGTCCAACGCCATCCTGGTTTCCAAGGGCAAGGCCGGCATTGGCATGGGCCCGGGTCAGCCTAACCGCGTTGACTCCGCACTGCTTGCCTGCGAGCGTGCCGAGGACTTTTGCGAGCGTGAGGGCGTGGAGAAGGGCGGCTTTGCCTGCGCAAGCGACGCATTCTTCCCGTTCCGCGACAACGTCGACGTGCTTGCCGCGCACGGCGTGACCTGCATCATCCAGCCCGGCGGCTCCAAGCGCGATGACGAGAGCATTCAGGCCTGCAACGAGCACAATATTGCTATGGTCTTTACCGGCGCCCGCCACTTTAGGCACTAAGTTTCGCCCCGGAACAAAATAATCTCTGCAAAAGACGGCTGCTCCGTTTGGAGGGCCGTCTTTTTGGTATAAGAGGACGGAATGACTAACACGAAAGGTACAACCATGCCCCAGATTGATGATGCCGAGCTGTTTGGCAATGCCGAGGATCAGCGTGCGTACGAGGACTTTTGCGCCAATCAGGAGGCGGTCGAGAAGTTCACGCTCGACAAGCCCGCGCTTGTCTGCCGTTGGCGCATGTCCAACAAAAAGGTGCCCATGCTCAACCGCCACATTCGCGCACTGTCCGAGCGCCTGGTGCAGGGCGAGCCGCTTACCCATAACATGCTCAGCTGGGCTAAACAGCACGTTGAGTGGTCGCTTGCCGAGGGCGATTACACTGCGCACGACGGCGTACTCATGCTGGTGATCGACGTCAATGGCAACGCCGCCATGACGGTGGGCGAGTACGAGCCGCTGGCCGATACGTCGGCTAAGGCGCTACGTGCCCGCTCCGCCGAGGCCCGCTCCGAGGCCGACGAAACCGGCGTGGCGCCCGAGTTGCTCGCCGCCGTCAACAACGGCGAGCTTGCCTTTGTGGCGCCGGCGGACGAGTGCCTGTGCGGCACGGCGACACTCATCGAGCAGCTGGCCCAGACCAAGGGCATCCCGGTCGCGCGCGTAGATATTCCCGCACAGCTCAAGGGCGCCTTGTTCCTGGTGAGCGACGAGCACGGTGTGGTCCCCGCAACCGAGACGGACGCCGCCGAGGCCGACGCCGCCACGGTCGCCTTCTTCGCCGAAGGCTACGAAAAGCTCCGCGCCCGCCGCTAAATGATGTTTCTGGGACGGGGATTAAAAACTCATTTAATCCCCGTGCTCGTCGCGAGCGAGGGGCAAGCCCCTGACGCTCGCGAACAGTTCTGTCACCTTGGTGCCGCGCGAAGCGCGTACCTGCGGCTCCGCGGTCATAATGGGGCAAGACAACCAAGAGGGGAGCGGAATCCATGGCGCTAATCTATATCGTTGAGGACGACGAGCCCATTCGTCGCGAGCTTGCCGATATCCTTGCCCGTGCGGGTTTTGGGGTCGAGGCATGCGAATCATTCGAGCATGTCTCGCGCGATATTCTCGCCGCCGCGCCCGACCTGGTGCTGCTCGACCTCACGCTTCCCGTCAAGGACGGCCAGCATATCTGCCACGAGGTTCGCCGCGAATCCGAGGTTCCCATCATCGTCCTCACGTCGCGCACGACCGAGATCGACGAGGTCATGGCCATGACGCTCGGCGCGGACGACTTTGTTCCCAAGCCCTATAGCGCCCGTGTGCTCGTAGCGCGCATCAATGCCTTGCTGCGTCGCACCGCGGCGGCGGGCGAGCGCAGCACGCTTGTCCACAAGGGCCTGGAGCTCGATCTCGCTCGCTCCATGGTCACCAACATGCAGACCGGTACCAGTACCGAGCTCACCAAAAACGAGCTGCGTATTCTCTCGCTGCTTCTGAGCCGTGCGGGCAAGATCGTCTCGCGCTCGGCCATCATGCAGGACCTGTGGGACTCCGACGCCTTCGTGGACGACAATACGCTCACCGTCAACATCAACCGCCTGCGCACCACGCTCGAAAAAATCGGTATCAAGGGGTATTTGACGACGCACCGCGGCCAGGGCTATTCGGTCTAGGGGCCGGCTATGTCGTTCGCCAAATTCTTCAAAGATGCGCTGCTTCCCGTCGCCGTGTGGACGTGCGGCGTGCTGCTGAGCTGCTTTGTGCTGACGGTCGCCGGCGCACCCGTTTCCATCGTGGTCGTGGCGGTCGGCGTGTCCTTTATCTTTGGCATGCTGGGCATCGTGATCGAGTACGCGCGCCGTCGTCGTTTTCTGCGCCAGCTGGAGCGTGCGGCAGAGGAGCTCGAGAGTCCCGCATGGGTGCAGGAGATGGTGCAATGTCCGACCTATGCCGAGGGCGAGCTCGAGTACGAGGTCTTGCGCCGGGTGGGCAAAGCCGCTTGTGACGAGGTTGCCGAAGGCAGGCGCCAGACCGATGACTATCGCGACTATATCGAGAGCTGGGTCCACGAGGCCAAGCTGCCTCTGGCGGCAGCCCATCTGATTTTGGAAAACCTGGACGGCAGCGAAGATGACCTGTCGCGCGTGGACGACCTGGCACGCGAACTTGCCCGCGTGGAGCGCTATATCGACCAGGCGCTGTACTACGCGCGCTCGGAAGTCGTGGAGCGGGACTACTTGATTCGCCGCTGGGATCTCAAGACCTTGGTGACGGGCGCGATTAAAGCCAATGCGCGTGAGCTCATCGCGGCACACGTGGCGCCGGTGTGCGAGAACCTCGACTTTGAGGTTTTTACCGACGAGAAGTGGCTCGAGTTTATTCTGGGCCAGCTCATTCAGAACAGCATTAAATATGCGCGTGAGGACGGCGCAAAGATCGTGTTTTCGGGTGCGTTGCTGGACGAGGGTCTGGCAAGCGAGCGCATCGAGCTTACCGTCGCGGACAACGGCTGCGGCGTGTGTGCGGCAGACCTGCCGCGCGTGTTCGAGAAGGGCTTTACCGGCGACAACGGCCGCACCACCAAGCGCGCAACGGGCATCGGCCTCTATCTGGTGGCGCGCCTGTGCTCCAAGATGGGCATCGACGTCACCGCGGCATCCGAGCTGGGCGAAGGCTTCGTCGTAACATTCGCCTTCTCAACGAATAAGTTCCAATATTTCGAGTAACGCACACGGCTGACGTCCGCCCATGAAAAACGTGCCGCCCCAATTAGGGCGGCACGCCATTTTTCTACTAGCCAACTCGCTGAAGTATGGTGACGAAGGCGCAAGGCCGGGAGGGGTTATCTAAGCCGACATCCCGCAGCCGCGAAGCGGCGAGGACGTCGGCGTGATAACCCCGCAGGCCTTGCGCCGGCGGGAAGGAACCTACTTCACGACCAGAATGTCGCAGTCCGTGTTGCGCAGCAGGAACGTCGAAATCGAACCCAGCAGCGCATACTTGATCGAGGACAGGCCGCGTGCGCCGCAGAGCACCAGGTCGGGCTTGACTACGTCGAGCATCTCGTCCTTGAGCGTCTCGCGAATACGGCCAGCACGAATCATGACCTCGACCTCGGGAATATCGGGATTGGCCTTGGCCTCCTCGAGCTGCTTGGCAATGGAGTTCTTAAATGCCTCCTCTAGGCCGTTGACCAGATCGACCGGATAGGAACCGGCGCTCTCGAGTGCCGTGGAATCGATAACGTGGCCGATAATCAGCTTGGCGCCGTTGTTCGCGGCGACCTTGATGGCGCGTGCGAGCACAAAATCCTGCTGCTCAGTACCGTCGAGTGAAACAAATACCTTGGTGTAGCCCTCGTTCATGGTTTCCTCCTTGGTCTATCGCACGGGCGCGGGGCTCGTGCGTCGGGCGGGCGCGGGCGCGTTGGCCGCCGGACACTTTATCTTGTTGCAGTTATACCCAAGGATTTCGGTTTGACCGCTCGCAATTCTGTGAACGGGCGAGTTTTTTGGTAAGGGTAGGCGCAGACGCGCCCGAACGGTTGATAATGGGACATCGCCCGCACCGTCCGCAGAACAATATCGGCGGGTGTCTAACGAGGGGGTCCCTTTGGATATCATCGAGCTTCTAAAATCTGCCTTCATGGGCCTGGTCGAGGGCATCACCGAATGGCTGCCCGTCTCGTCGACCGGTCACATGATCTTGGTGGACGAGTTCGTCAAGATGAACGTGAGCGAGACGTTCTGGAATATGTTCCTGGTCGTGATTCAGCTCGGCGCCATTCTGGCCGTCTGTGTGCTGTTCTTCCATGAGCTCAATCCGTTCTCGCCCAGCAAGGGCAAGGAGGGCCGTCGCGACACCTGGGTGCTGTGGGGCAAGATTGTGCTCGGCTGCATTCCCGCCGCGGCAATCGGCCTGCCGCTCAACGACTGGATGGAGGAGCATTTCTACAATGCTCCCGTCGTGGCGCTGGCGCTCATTGTGTACGGTGTGCTGTTTATCGTGATCGAGAACTGGCGCGCGAGCAAGCGCGAGGAAATGGCTGTTGCCGGTTCGTTTGGTTCGCGTGCTGTGGTGTCGGGTGGACGTCCCGCCGGTGCGCACTTTGCGGCGCCCGCCGCGGCTACCGCTGAGGATGAGGACGATGACGAGAATCTGGACTTTGGCTCCATCGCCACGCTCGAGGACCTGAGCTGGAAGACTGCGCTGGGTATCGGCTGCTTCCAGGTGCTTTCGCTGGTGCCTGGTACGTCTCGCTCCGGTTCTACCATCATCGGCGGCCTGCTTTTGGGCTGCACGCGTTCGGTGGCGTCCAAGTTTACGTTCTTCCTGGCCATCCCGGTCATGTTTGGCGCGAGTGCGCTCAAGCTGGTCAAGTACTTCATCAAGGGCGGCACGTTCGGTGCCAACGAGGTCGCTATCCTGGGCGTGGGCTGCGTTGTGGCCTTTGTGGTTTCGCTCATCGCCATCAAGTGGCTCATGGGCTTCGTCCGCCGTCACGACTTCAAGTGCTTCGGTGTCTACCGCATCATCCTGGGCATCGTAGTGCTCGCATACTTCTTCGTTCTGGAGCCGATGCTCGGCCTCTAACTTAGTCGACACTACGCGGCGGCCAGGGCGACAACTTGTCATTCAAAGGGGGTGGCATGACCAAAAGGTCTATGCCGCCCCCTTTTCATGCCAATTTGTTCGCCCTGACCGTCGCTCGCTGCTGCTGCCATGACATCGGCGGTTTCGTGATTGCCAATAGATTGGTGCAGACTAACCTGACCCCATTGCACCAAATCCGCTGGGGCGAGCCTGACGGTGACGCACGGAGTCGTGGTGTGATTTGCGTCGGTGTCCGCGCGGCTCGGTATACTGGTACGGCTCAAACTATGGCGCTGCCCGCAGGCGCGCCGTCCGTCAGATGAGGAGTCGCCCATGACCCAGCCCTTGCCCTGGGAAAAGAATGTCGCGGTACCTGTGCCGCCCGCGCCGGAACCCGTGCCGCTCGATGCATACACCGCCCCTGCTGCGCCGGAGCCCGAGCTCGTTCCGCTCGACATCTACGACGCTCCCGCGCCGGCGCCCAAGCCCGCCAAGCCGCTCGTCGACATCGACAGCCTTAATCCCGCTCAGCGCGAGGCGGTCCTGACCACCGAGGGCCCGCTGCTGGTCCTTGCCGGCGCCGGCTCGGGCAAGACCCGCGTCTTGACCTTCCGTATCGCACATATGCTCGGCGACCTGGGCGTTAAGCCCTGGCAGATCCTTGCCATCACGTTTACCAACAAGGCCGCGGCCGAGATGCGTGAGCGTCTGGCGGCACTCATTCCCAGCGGCACCCGTGGCATGTGGGTATGCACCTTCCATGCCATGTGCGTGCGTATGCTGCGCGAGGACGCCGACCTGCTGGGATACACCGGTCAGTTCACCATCTACGATGACGATGACTCAAAGCGCATGGTGCGCGACATTATGCAGGCGCTCGGTATCGAGCAAAAGCAGTTCCCCATCAACATGATCCGCAGCAAGATCAGCTCGGCCAAAAACGCCATGATCGGCCCCGAGGACATGCTCAAATCCGCCGACAGCCCCAATGACAAAAAGGCCGCGCAGGTCTACCTGGAGCTGGAACGCCGCCTGCGCGCCGCCAACGCGATGGACTTCGACGACCTGCTCGTGCGCACGCTCGAGCTGCTGCGCACCCGCCCCGAGGTGCTCGACAAGTACCAGGAGCGCTTCCGCTACATTAGCGTCGACGAGTATCAGGACACCAACCACGTCCAGTACGAGATCGCCAACCTGCTGGCCGCCAAGTACCAAAACCTCATGGTCGTAGGCGACGATGACCAGTCCATTTATAGCTGGCGTGGCGCCGACATCACCAATATCCTGGACTTTGAGAAGGATTTTAAAAACTGCAAGACCGTCAAGCTGGAGCAGAACTATCGTTCCACGGGTCATATCCTGAACGCCGCCAACGCCGTGGTACGCCACAACTCGCAGCGCAAGGACAAGCGCCTGTTTACGGCCGAGGGCGATGGCGAGAAGATCCAGGCCTTCCAGGCGAGCGACGAGCGCGACGAGGGCCGCTGGATTGCCGGCGAGATCGAGAAGCTGCATGCCAAAGGCACGAGCTACGACGACATTGCCGTGTTCTATCGCACCAACGCCCAGTCGCGTATCCTCGAAGATATGTTCCTGCGCGCGGGCGTGCCCTACAAGATCGTGGGCGGCACGCGATTCTTCGACCGTGCCGAGATCCGTGATGTCATGGCCTACCTTAAGATGATCGTGAACCCGGCCGACGAGATGAGCGTCAAGCGCGTCATCAACACACCGCGCCGTGGCATCGGCTCCACCTCGATCCAAAAAATCGAGCAGCTGGCGCGCGACAACCGTTGCTCGTTCTTCCAGGCTTGCGAGATTGCGTGTGCCGAAACCGGCATGTTTAGCGCCAAGGTCCGCAATGGCCTGTCAAGCTTTGTGTCGCTGGTGCGCGAGGGCCGCCGCATGGACGGCGAGCTCAAGGACGTCGTCGAGATGATTGTCGATAAGACGGGTCTGCTGCAGGCGTTTCGCGCCGAGGGCACCATGGAGTCTGAGAGCCGTGCCGAGAACATCCAGGAATTCCTGGGCGTCGCTGCCGAATTTGAGGAGACGCACGAGGATATCGAAGGCACGCTCGAGAGCTTGGAAGAGCTGCGCGCAGCTGGTGTTGCCGACGTGCCTGCCGGCGCCGAGCCCGTCGTGGTGAGCGCGCCCGCGCCCGAACCGGGGCCATTTGCCCCGGCATCCTCGTTTGAGGCACTCGTCGGCGCGCGCGATGCCGCAGGTTCCAATCCGCTCGATAGCCTAGCCGCCCCGGCGCTCTCGCCGCAGGATGCCCTGGCCGCCGCCATCGCGGGCAACGCGTATGCCGCGCCGACGGGGATGCCGGCGGGTGCCGTGCATGCCGACGAGATTGAGCGCACCTATGGTCCGCTCACCTGTAAGGCGCTACCGGCACTCATGGAGTGGCTGGCCCTGCGCTCCGACTTGGATTCCCTGGCCGGCGAGACGCATGCCATTACCATGATGACCATCCACTCCGCCAAGGGCCTGGAGTTCCCGGCGGTGTTCGTGGCCGGCATGGAGGAGGGCATCTTCCCGCACGTGCACGACTTTGGCGGCAGCGATGACCCGGGCAAGATCGAGGAGGAGCGTCGCCTGGCCTACGTTGCCATCACGCGCGCCCGCAAGCGCCTGTTCCTGACCTATGCGGCCACGCGTCGCACCTACGGCTCGACCTCTGCCAACCCACGCTCGCGCTTTCTCAATGAGATTCCGTTTGAGGATATCGAGTTTAGCGGTATCGGTTCTGCCGGTTTTGAAGGCACGGGCTGGGAGAAGCGCGGCGACCGTCGCGGCACCTTTGGCTCGGGCATGGGTTCGGATATGTATGGCGGCAAGGTGTTTGGCTCGCATACGCGCTCGACCGGCGGTTCCGGTTCGCGCGGTGGATCGAGCTTTGACGATTTCTTTGGCGGCAGCAGCTACGGGACCGAGCGCCATCGTGGGGTCTCGCCCGACGCCGGCCGTGTTGCCTCGACCTTTGGCTCGGGCGCGCCGCGAGCCAAAAAGCCGTCGTCCAAGGTGTCCCCGACGGTGGAGCGCAAGGTCGATCGCGCCAGCGCATCGCAGGACTTTGCCGCGGGCGATACCGTGAGCCACAAGACCTTTGGCACGGGTACCGTGATCTCGGTCGCTGGAGACATGATTGAGGTTCAATTCGAAAAGACCGGCCAGACCAAAAAGCTGATGAAGGGCTTTGCGCCGATCGTCAAGCTGAATGCCTAACTGCGAGGTTGACCGGGCGCGCCGGGGGCTTTGGTCGCCTGCTCGGACAGTCCTGCTCGCACGGAGAGCACATTAAGTGCTCTC